>JBBDNX010000074.1:0-1446 GCA_040877345.1 Pirellulales bacterium | reverse complement strand
CAGGCCGAACTGCTCGACTCCCGTAATGACCGCCTCCATCTCGTCGCCGATCCGCTCTCGCAGGTAATTGAGCAGCTTGACCTTGGTCAGCTCGCGTTCGGCCGCCTCGGCCCGCCGCTCGCGGTCCGAGCAATGCTCGCCCAAAACGGCCAGGGCGCCGAAGTCGTTGGGCGGCTTCTGCTGGTGCAGCAAGACGTCGATCAGCCGATGGATCGTGAGATCCGGGTAGCGGCGGATCGGAGAGGTAAAGTGGCAATAGCAGTCGCTCGCCAGTGCGTAGTGCCCCTGCTCCTCGGGGCTGTAAACGGCCCGCTGCAAGCTGCGAAGCACGGCGTAGTTGACTGCCTGCTGCTCGGGGCGGCCCTGGACCTCGGCCAACAGCCGCTGCAGCTCGAAACGGCTCTCGAGACTGTCGACCCGAAAGCCCAAGGCCGTGACAAACTCGGTCAGGGCCTGCAGCTTGCGGGGGTCGGGGGCCTGGTGGACGCGGCGGAGGAAAAACCATTCGGCCTCGGCCAGCCGCTCGGCGACCGCCTCGTTGGCGGCCAGCATGAACTCCTCGATGATCTGGTGGCTGACCGTGTTTTCCACCCGGTGGGCGCCGACCACGCGGCCCTCTTTGTCCAGATCGACCTTGACCTCCTGCATCGATAGCTCCAGCGCGCCATGCCCCATCCGCCGGGCGCGGAGGATCATGGCCAGCTCGTGCATGCGGCCCAGGAGATCGTGTACTTCGGGCGACAGCTTTTTGCGCCAGGCGGCGGGCCGCTCGAGATAGTCGTCGACCTCCTCGTAAGTGAAGCGGCGGGCGCTCTTGATCGCGGCGGCGTGCAAGCGGGTGTCGAGGCGCAGCCCCTCGGGCGTGAACTCGAGAAAGGCGGACTTGGTATAGCGGACGCGGTCGGGCTGCAGGCTGGCCAGAGCGTTGGAGATCACCTCCGGCAGCATGGGAATGACGCGATCGGGCAGGTAGACGCTGGTGCCGCGCTGATGCGCTTCGCGGTCGAGAGCCGAGTTGGGCCGCACGAAGTGCGAGACGTCGGCGATGTGGACGCCCAGCATCCAATGGCCGTTTTCCGTCCGGACCAACGAGATGGCGTCGTCGAAGTCGCGGGCGTCGACCGGATCGATGGTAATCACGGTTTCGCCGGAAAGATCGAGCCGGTCGGCGGGGATCGATTCGTCGAACCGCTCGGCCTGGGCGCGGGCCGCCTCGAGTGCGCCTTCGTCGAACTCTTCGGGCAGGTTGAACTCGCGGACAATGGAGAGCGTGTCGACGCCCGGCGCGCCGCGCTCGCCGAGCACTTCGGTGATCACGCCTTCGCCGTCGTGCGCGTGGGTGGGAAAGCGGACCATCTCGAAGACGACCTTGTCGTCGGGCTGGGCGTTCTTGGCGCCGGGATCGCCCACCGCCACGGGTCGGGCGAAGACCGTGCCGTCCACCTG
>JBBDNX010000073.1:1998-7654 GCA_040877345.1 Pirellulales bacterium | reverse complement strand
AGTGAATCCTGTGGGGTCGGGCCGCCAGCAGGAAGGGCGGTATCGGCGCCTTGAAGCGCTCGCCACCGACGCGCTGCATCTCGTAGCTGCCCTGCATCGTGCCGATCTCGGTGCCGATGATGGCGCCGCTGGTGTAGTTGAAGGACTGGCCCGGCTCGATCTCGGGTTGGAAAGGCCAACTCAAGCCGCCCAGCGACATGGCCAGAATGCCAAAAGCCACCTGCGCGTTGAGCCCGAACCCCAAGGTGAGCACGTTGAGCTGCGGCAGCGTACGGCTCACCAGGCCCATCACCAGCGTCGCCAGCAGCAAGGCCGCGGTGGCGGGCGCCGCCACGCGGATGCCAAGGCTGAAGCTTTGCGTCAGCAGGACGACGACCGCTTCGCCCAGCCCGGCCGACAAGCCCGCGCCGCCTAGAGGAATGGTGGCAAACGTGCCGAGCAGGCCGGCCATGAGCAAGCGATGGCCTCCCAGCGTGACGAAGATGGCCAGGGCCAGCAGGTACAACGCCTGCGAGATGAGCGGGATGCTGCCGTCGAAGCCCGGGTTGAAAACTTCGGCCAGCGTCATGCCGCTGGTCTGGCCGATGATCTGTCCGGCAAGCTGCACTCCGGAGAACAGCAGCGTCATGCCCAGCCCCAGCGTCAGCCCCACCAGCAACTCACCGGAGAGCATCAGGAGGTAGTCGCTCAGCGCCTGGGGCGCCGGCAGCGGGCCGGCCCACTGCGACGGTGTCACGAGCACGGCCAAGGCCAGCGTCAGGGAGACGCGCACCTGGGCCGGAGTCTGGGTGCCGTAGAGCGGGCCGGTGGCCACCAGCCCGCCCAGCCGGGTCAGCACCAGCGTGAACACGATGAACTGTTCGAGCGTGAAGTGGGCCAGGTCGAACATCCGCCCTGCCCTGTTCAAAGAGTTTCCGGGATGTGGAGAAACAGCTCCCGCACGTAGTCGACGAAGCGGCCCAGCAGCCAGGGAAGAGTGAACGACAGCACCAGGACCATGGCGACGAGCTTGGGCACGAACGAAACGGTCTGCTCCTGCACCTGCGTCAGCGCTTGCAGCAGGCCCACTGCCAGGCCGACGAGCAGCCCCGCCAACAACACGGGCGAGCCGATGAGCAAGGCGACCAGGATCGCTTCGCGGGCCAGATCCACTGCGTCCTGAGGGTCCATGGGTCGCCGGCAGTCGAGAGACAGTTTTGACGCGTTCTTAAGACAGTCCAACCTCGCGGCGGGCGCCAGGCTGGCAAGGCCCGATCCGCCGGCCGCGTCACGTGAACGGCTGGAAGCTTTCCATGAGCATGCCGATCACCAGGTGCCAGCCGTCGGCCAACACAAACATCAGCAGCTTGAAGGGGAGCGAAATCAGCACCGGGGGCAGCATCAGCATGCCCATCGATATCATCACGCTGGAAATGACCATGTCGAGGATCACGAACGGCAGATAAATCTGAAAGCCGATCAGAAAGGCCGTCTTCAGTTCGCTGAGCATGAAGGCCGGCAACAAGGCCTGCAAAGGCACGTCGTCGTACTGTTGCGGCGTGGGACGGTCGGGCATGTACTCGAGGAACAGCCAGATGTCGTCGCTGTTGCCGGTGCGGTCGATCTGCATGGTCATGAAGCGGCGAATCGGCCGAATGCCGGCGTCCCATGCTTCGGCCAGTCCGATCCGGCCCTCGTTGTAGGGCTGGATGCCTTGCTCGTACGACTCCTTCCACACCGGGGTCATGATCAGCAAGGTGAGGAACAGCGACATCGAAGTGATCACCTGGTTGGGGGGCAGTTGCTGCGTGCCCAAAGCTTGCCGCAGCAGGCCCAGCACGATCACAATCCGCACGAAGCTGGTCGTCATCAACAGCACGGCCGGGGCCAGGCTCAGCACCGTCAACAGCAGCATGACCTTGAGCGTCGAGCCGAGACCCTCCGGGCTGGTCCAGGCATCAGGGCCGCCCCGGAGCAACTCCGACACGCCCGGCGCCTCCACGGCTGCCGGGCGACTGGGGGCCGGGCGGCCCTGGATCGGGCCGCGGATACCCGTTGACGGACCGCTCGGTTGAGCCGTCGTGGCCGAGCTGCACAGCAAGAGCACCGCGGCCACCAGCGAGATGATTGCGCACGGGCGGCGGCAGAGCCGCTTTCGTCCGGTCGCATTCCGCGGCAACGCTTCAGACATGGGCCGGCTCCGTCGCCGCGACTGCCCCGCCTGGCGCACTATCCACAAAACTCTCGGCCGGCTTTTCGCGGCCAAACTGATCGAGGATCTGGCGGAACGAGAGGCTGGCGCTGTGCGGGTGCGCCTGGCGGCAGAGCCCCGCCAACCGGTCGACTTCCAACGGATCGGTGATTTCGGTGAGCGTCTCCGCGGACCCGGCCGCCAGGTGGACCAGCAGCAGCTTGTTGCCGCAGCGCAGCAGATAGGCTTGCTGGCGGCCCGCCAGCGCTGTTCGGCCCAGGACCTCGATCACCTCGGCCGGCAGTGCCGGACAGGCGCCGGGCACGGCCCGCCGCAGGGCCCAGGCCGTGATAAAAAACAGTCCCAGCACCAGGGCCAAGCTGCCCAGGCCGGATAGCAGGCTGCCGCCCGTCGAGGCTGGCTTTCGCCTCGCCGGCTCCGGACCGGCCAGGCGCGTCTTGTCGGCGCGGGGAGGCAAACGAATGGGATCGAGCTCGTCGGCGGCTCTTGCTCCGGGCATGGCCGGCAGCTTGCGTGGGGCAAAGCTTGCGCCGGGCTTGTCGAACGAGGCTTGGCGATTGGACGATTCGCCGGGCTGGTGCGGCCCGCCGGCGCGCAGGGCCTGGTGCTCGTCGCCCGTTTGAGCGAGGAGCCGCGGCGCGGCAACCAGCAGCAGAACCAGTGCGAGGGTGATTCGCGCGTTCAGTTTCATCGCCTCAGGCCAGTCTGGCTAGCCGAAGTCGCCAGGCTTCGGAGCTGCCAGGTATTCACGGTTCGCGGACTCTTGTGGAATCCGGCTATGGTTTGTTGGTTCAGCGGGCCCGAGCTGCGGCGCTCTCCGGCTAGGCCGCGACGGCGCTGCCGGCGATGAGCTCCGCCACGCGGACGCAAAAGTTATCGTTGAGGACCAGAACCTCGCCCTTGGCGATCAACCGCCCGTTGACAAAAATCTCGACCGGCTCGCCCGCCAGCTTGTCTAATGGAACGACCGACCCCTTGCGCAGCTTGAGGATGTCTTCCAGGTACATGTGCGTGCGGCCGAATTCGATCCGGAGATCCAGCTCGACGTCGCGGATCAAATCCAACGTGGCCCGGTCGCCGTTGCGGTTGGCCCCGACAAAGTCTTCGAGCTGGTAGGCCCTAGCTCCCGCCGGAGGGTCGCCGGGGGCGTGCTCCACCGAAGCGAGAGCCTGCTCGGCCTGTTTGAGCAAGAGCTCGACGTCGCCCTGAGCCAGCCCTGCATCCGGCGAGGCGCCGGCCGAGGCGGCCGGGGCCGCCCGGGGGTTCAAGAGCCGCGGCGCGGCTTGGGCCTGCTTCAGCAAACGCTCGAGTTCTTCGGGACCAAGTCCCGGTCCGTCCGGCATTGGAATCCATTCCTTTGCGGTGGCCGTTACCTGCGGCTTGAGGCGACTGCCTGGAGAAGTGGCCTGCCCACAGCGCGGCTAGTTTTCTCCAAAATCCGCCTTTCGATCAAGCCCAACCAAGCGGTTGGCGGATCGGCACGCCTCGCCCCGCGTAGGTCAATAGCCAAAAGCCGGCCCCTTTGCCAGCACGGTGCCGAGGCACGGGTAAGCCAGGAAAGCCAGGTGCTCCCGGCGGGCCCCCATCACTCGTGTACCTTCTCACCGGCGCGGCGGGAGGCGATTTCGTCGAGTTCCTTGACGTTCTGCCGCTCGTCGGCGTCACGGTGACGCTGGAACTGCAGCTCTTTAAGCTGTTGGAGGGCCTTGAGATCACGATCGGCCGCGACCACGGCTTCACGCCGCTTGTCGAGCTCGACTGCCATGGCATCCTGCTGCCGCTGGACCTCGGCCCGCTGGGCGCGGAGCATCGCCTCGTAGCGGTCGGCCTCGAGCAAGCGGTCCATGTCCAACGAGCCCGCTCGGCAAGTTTGCCGTTGCTTGAGCTGGTTCAGATCGCGATCGAGCTCATCCAACCGGGCCGACAAAGCGGCGGCGGCGGCCAACGCCTCGGCCAACTGGCCACGCCGCTCGTCGCGAACCGCCTGCCGCAGCCGGAGTAGTGTGGCCAGCCGGAATTGGAACGTTTGCACCGGATTGCTCCTAGGCCGCTGATTGGCCGGCCAGGCGGTGCGCGCATCGCCGGCCGAGCTGCACGAGCTGTTCGCGGGCCGCCTCCAGCGCCACGGGCTCGTCGATTCTTTGCCGCAGAAACTTCTGAATCGAGTCCTGCATCTCCAAGGCTGCGTCGACCAGCCAGTTGCTGCCGCGCGCGTAGGCGCCCAGCGCAATCAGGTCCTCGTGGTCCCGATGAGCGGCCAGCAGCTCGCGCAGCGCGTGAGCGGCCTGCTGGTGATCCGCCGTCGCCACCTCGCTCATCAGCCGGCTGGTGCTCTCGAGCACGTCGATGGCCGGGTAGTGCCCGCGGTTGGCCAGTTTGCGCGACAGCCAGGTGTGCCCGTCGAGCAAGCCGCGGACCGCGTCGCTGATCGGCTCGTTCGGATCGTCGGCTTCAACCAGCACCGAATAAAAGGCCGTGATGCTCCCTTGGGGCGTCAAGCCGGCGCGTTCGACCAGCCGGGGCAGGATCGCGAACACCGAAGGCGGAAAGCCGCGCGTTGTCGGCGGTTCGCCGGCAGCCAGGCCGATCTCACGTTGCGCCAGGGCGAAGCGCGTCAACGAGTCCATCATCAACAGGACGTCGCGCCCCTGGTCGCGGAAGAACTCCGCAATCGCCGTGGCGGCAAAGGCGGCCCGCACGCGCAGCGGGGCCGGTTCGTCGCTGGTGGCCACAACCACCACGCTTTTGGCGAGTCCATCGCGCCCCAGGTCGCGCTCGATGAAATCGTTCACTTCGCGGCCGCGCTCACCGACCAGGGCGATTACGTTCACGTCGGCCGAAGTATGGCGGGCCATCATGCCCAGCAGGGTGCTCTTGCCGACTCCCGACCCGGAGAAGATCCCCATTCGTTGTCCCTTGCCGCACGTCAACAGCCCGTCGACAGCCCGCACCCCCGTCGCCAGCGGGGCCGTGATGCGGGGCCGCTGGGTGGCCTTCGGCGCGCGGCGTTCCAGCAGGGTCCGCCCGGCCAAAAAGGGTCGTGGGCGGCCGTCGATGCACTGCCCGCGGGCGTCGACGATGCGCCCCAGCAATCCTTCGCCGGTCCGCAGGTGCCCCTTGGTCCGCAGCAGCCGAACGCGGTTGCCGTGCCGCACGCCTTGCAGATCGCCCCACGGGAAAACGAGCGTCAACTCGTGGCCCAAGCCGATCACTTCGGCCTCGACCGGCCCGCCCGGCTGCCGCTCGATCGATACCAGCCCGCCGACCGGCGCAGGCAGCCCCGCCACCGCCACCGCGGATCCCACCGTCCGCACGACGCTGCCTTCCAGAGCCGTTGGCAGAATCGCGGCAAGTTGGTTTCTATAGTCAAGCATGGCGTCCTAACACCAACCCGACGCGCCAGCGAGGTTCCACGCCCGGGCGTCCTACACCAACCCGACGCGCCAGCGAGGCCCACGCCCGGGC
>JBBDNX010000073.1:0-1898 GCA_040877345.1 Pirellulales bacterium | reverse complement strand
CACGCCCGGGCGTCCTACACCAACCCGACGCGCCAGCGAGGCCCACGCCCGGGCGCATCAACGAAGCTCCTCTTCGATCCTGGCCAACTGGGCCTCGAACTGCTGGTCGATCGAACCAAACCGCGTCTCGATCCGGCAACCGCCGGCCGAAATGCTCGGGTCGGCCCTGACCGTGGCCGGCGCAATCCGGCTGCACTGGGCCGCGATCCGTTGCACTTCACCGCGCAGGGCCGCGTAGTCGCCGGGATTCAACTTGATCTGCACCTCGCCGGTGCCGGCCGCGAGCTCGAGGGCCTCGCGCACCAGGTCGAGCGTAATCTCGGGATGCGCCGAGAGTTCGCGGCGGACCAGGCGGGCCGCAATCGCGGCGGCCAGGTGGACCGCGCCGTGTTCCCAGTGCCCCAGCCAGGCGTCGCGTGACTGCTCGATCTGGGCGACCACGCTTTGCAGCGAGGGGAGCAGCGTTTCCAGTTCGGCCGACACTTTCTGCCGGGCCAGCCGCTCCAACTCCTGCTGGGCGTCTTTGCGGCCTTCGATTCGGGCGGCCTGGCGAATAGCCTGCGCCTGCTGGCCGGCTTCGCGCAGCAACCCCGCCGCTTGCCTGCGGACCTGTTCCAGGTAGCGTTCGGCGTGCTGGGCCAGATCTTCGAAGTTGAAGGCCACGGGATGGATGCCGCGCTCTGGGTCGGTGGCCTTGATGACGGAGGGCATGCTTTGTCAGACCAGCACGGGGGCGCGGGAAGCGGGCAGTTCCATTCGACCCAGCCAGGCCAGATGCTGGGCCAGCTCGGCCATTTGCGACTGGGCTTCTTCGACGTCGCTCAAGCGGGTGGGGCCGATGTTGTCTACGTCGTGTTCGAGCAGGCGGGCATCGGCGGCCGGCAGCCCGGCCAGCACGCGCTCGACGAGTCGCGGCGTAGCGCCGGCCAGCGCCAGCACCGCCACTTGCCGCTCGGCCGATTGCACCAGCGTGGCCATCGCCGCCGGGCTGGCCTCGGAAAGCTGCGAGAACTCGAACTGGTCGGTCCGCAGCTTGCCGGCCAGCGGAGGATCGAAACAGGCCAGGTTGCCGAGGATCTGGCGGCGCAGCAGCGGGTCGGCAGCTTCGAGAATGCCGGCCACGGCCACCAAACCGGCGGCCCTGAGCCGCTCGCTTTTGACCTGTTCGAGGATCCGCGATTGCAGGCCCCGTTCGACTTCGCGGAGGATGCGAGGGTCGGCTTCGTCGAGGTCGACCAGGCGGCGGATGACGTCTGCTTGCAGGGCCCCGGCAAGTGTGGCCAGCACTCCAAGGGCCCGCTCTGGCGGCAGATGCGACAGGACCAGTGCAATCGTCTGCGGGTGTTCGCCGGTTAGAAACGGGGAAAGTTTCTCGCACTGGGCCTCGTGCAGGAAGCGGAAGGGCGGCCTGTCTGGCTCGTGGTCTTCGTGGGGCGGATGGCGGCAGGGCGAGGCGGCCAGGCGGCGGGCGAGCTGACCGTCGAGATCGATTCCCGACGGCTCATCGACCGCGATCCGCGGTCCGGCGCGGAAGAACTCGCCGATGACCTCGTCCTGCTCGTCGGGATCGATGTCTCCCAGCTCGACGAGCGTGCGGCGGACCAGTGTAGCCTGCCGCGGCGACATCTGATCCAGCAGTCGATCGGCCGTATCACGATCGAGGCTGGCGACGAGCAGCGCGGCCTTGCGCAGCGACGGGGGGTTCGTTTTCATGTTCAGCCTGCGTTGCCTATCCAGGTGCGAAGGATGCCGGCAGCCGCATCCGGATCTTCGCGGACCATCTCCACCAGCTCGTCGCGCAACGAGCCCGTTGCCTGCGGCCCTTTGAAATGAGGCTTCGCCTTTTCGTGCCCGGCGCCGGGTGCGGCTTCCTCCGCCGTCGCCTGCGGGCGCATGGG
>JBBDNX010000072.1:0-7679 GCA_040877345.1 Pirellulales bacterium | reverse complement strand
TCGGCCTCGGCCTGGTCGGCCTGCAAGCGGGCGCCGATGTTCTCGCCCACGTCGATGTCGGCGATGTCGATCGACACGATCTCGAAGGCCGTCTGCGCATCGAGCCCGCGGTTCAGTACCGCCTTGCTGATCAAATCGGGCGACTCCATGACCTGGAAGTGGTCTTGCGCCGAACCGATCGAGGTAATGATGCCTTCGCCGACGCGGGCGATGACGGTCTCCTCGGTGGCGCCGCCGATGAGCTGCTTCAGGTTGGTCCGCACGGTCACGCGGGCGCGAATCCGCAGCTCGACGCCGTTTTTGGCGATCGCGCTCAAGGTCGACTTTTTCGACTTCTGCGGATCGGGACAATCGATGACTTTGGGATAGACGCTGGTCTGAACCGCTTCGAGCACGTCACGGCCGGCCAGGTCGATGGCCGCGGCCCGGTCGAAGTCCAGATCGATATCGGCCCGCTGCGCGGCGATGATGGCCCGGATGACGCCTGGCACGTTTCCGCCCGCCAGGTAATGGGCTTCCAGCCGCCGCGTGGTGATGCCCGTCGCGGGGTCGTTGCCCACGCCGGCCTGCATGGCCATGATCTTCGACTGCACGATCACACGGGCATTGACCTGGCGGAGGCTCATGCCGATCAGGCTCAGCATGCTGACCCGTGCATTGGACATGTAGGCCTGGAACCAGATGCTGCCGTACATCATGGCGACGATGATGAGGACCACCAGCAGGCCGATGAGCAGGGTGCCCGCCAGGATCCACAACAGCGGGTTTTCCTGGCCGCCGGGCGCGGCCTCCACTTGGGCCAACAATACGGCGGGATTGAACGGCATGACGCCACCTCAAAAAGCGTTCAAACGGAACACGAGCGCAACTGGGCGGCACCAGCATAGCGGATTCCGGCCCCGCAAACCAGTGTCCCGCTCGGCAAGTTTCGGCGAGCCGCCTCCGGCGCCGGAACCCGCCCGCGGCCTCTCGCGGAGGGCAGGCCAGTATATATCGCGCCGGAAATTCCGGCGAACCTTGCACCCTGGCTTGGCTGTCTGGGGTGTGTACAATTGAAGCCGGGGTTCCTATCAACCAACTTGAGAGGTCTTGCTCGTGGCGATTTCCAGCATCGGCGCTCGTAGCTCGGCGGCACAGTCAGGTCGTTCACTCGAACTTGCGGTGGCCGCCGCCCGGACGGCCGCCGACAATCGAGGCCGCGACGTCGTGGTCCTCGATATGCGGGAGATTACGCCGGTCTTCGACTACTTCGTGCTGGCCACCGGCACCAGCCGCCGCCAGTTGCACGCCATGAGCGAGGAGATCGACCACAAGCTGGAGGATGAGCTGGGCGACCGGCGGCTGGGAATCGAAGGCTACGAAGACAGCCGCTGGATCCTGCTCGATTACGGCGACGTCGTCATCCACCTGCTGGACCCCGAAGCCCGCGAGTATTACGCTTTGGAAGACCTGTGGTGTGAAGCCAAACGGGTGCCGCTCGACCTGCCGGACGGCAGCGGCCCGGGCCGTTTGCACCTCGGCTCTTGAAGCGGCCGCCCCTGAATGAACGTCCTTTCCGAACTCAGGCGCCGGTTTAGCGCCGCGCTGGTCGAGTTGCTCGCCTCGCACGCCGCTGCGCCGGACATCGCCGAATTGGCCGAGCAGGTCCGGCCCAGCCAGGATCCACGATTCGGCGATTACCAGGCCAACTGCGCCATGCCCCTGGCTAAGCGGCTGGCGCGCGCCCCCCGCGAGGTCGCCGCGCAGATCGTGGCCGCGGTCAGCCTGGACGACGTCTGCCATCCGGCCGAGATCGCCGGGCCCGGGTTCATCAACCTCCGTCTGCGCGACGAGTGGCTCGAGGCGCAACTGGCGGCCGCCCTGGCCAGCCCGCGGCTGGCCGTCGAGCCGGTCGAACGGCCGCGGACGTACGTGGTCGATTATTCGGCGCCCAACGTCGCCAAGCCGATGCACGTGGGCCACGTCCGCTCGACCGTCATCGGCGACAGCCTGTATCGGACCCTGAAGTTCCTGGGGCACCGCGTCATCGGCGACAACCACGTCGGCGACTGGGGCACGCAGTTCGGCATGATCCTCTACGGCTACCGCCACTTCCGCGACGAGCAGGCGTACCGCCGCCAGCCGGTCGAGGAGCTGGCCAGGCTCTACCGGCTGGTGAGTCAATTGGTGCACTACCACGAGGCGCGCGAGCGGCTGGCGGTGCTCTTGAAGGAAGTGGTCGAGCACGAGACAGCCCTGAAACGGCAGGCGGCCGTGGCCGCCCAAGGCGATCCGCGGGCGGAAAAAGCCGCGGCCCGCGTGCTCGACCGCCTGCAGGCCGCCCTGGATCGGTCGCGCGCGGAACTGGACGAGCTGGAAGCCCGGCAGGCCTTGATCGAGCAGGATCCCAATTTATCGAAACTGGCGGCCGAGCACGCGGACATCGGCACGGCGGTGCTGGCCCAGACCGCCCGATTGCACGCGGGAGACGAAGAAAGCCTGCGGTTGTGGCGCGAATTCATGGGCCCGTGCATGGAGGCGATCGAGCAGGTCTACCGGCGGCTGGGAGTTTCGTTCGACCACGTGCTGGGCGAGAGCTTTTACCAGGATCGATTGGAGAAAGTGGTCGAGGACCTCAAGCGGCGTGGCATCGCCCGCGAGAGCGAGGGGGCGCTGTGCGTGTTTTTCGAAGACAGCCCGACGCCCATGATCGTGCGCAAACGCGACGGCGCGTTTCTCTATTCGACCAGCGACCTGGCCACCATTCAGTACCGGATGGAAACCTGGTCGCCCGACGCGATCCTGTACGTCGTCGATCACCGCCAGAGCGAGCACTTCAAGCAGCTCTTTGCCGCCGCGAGGCAGTGGGGCTATGACCAGGTCGAGCTGCGGCACGTGAGCTTCGGCACCGTGCTGGGTGACGACGGCCGCCCCTTCAAGACCCGCTCGGGCGACACGGTGGGACTGACGAGCCTGCTCGACGAGGCGGTGGCTCGAGCGGAGCAGGTGATCGAGCGCAACGACGAATCACGTGAGCTGTCGGCCGCCCAGCGGCGGCGGATCGCCGAAGTAGTGGGGATTGCCGCGCTCAAGTACGCCGACTTGTCGCAGAACCGCACCAGCGATTACGTGTTCAGCTACGAGAAGATGCTGGCCATGAACGGCAATACGGCCACGTACATGCAATATGCCTATGCGCGGGTGCGGAGCATTTTTCGCCGCGGCCAGATCGACGTCGAAAGTCTCCGCCGGCGAGGGCCGATCCGGCTCGGCCACCCGGCCGAGCGGGCCCTGGCCATGGGCCTGTTGCGGTTCGCCGAGGCGCTGGAATTCACCGTGGCCGACTACCGGCCCAACCAACTGACGACCTACCTGTTCGACCTGGCCAACGCCTACTCGGTGTTCTTCGAGCAGTGCCCGGTGCTCAAGGCTCCCGACGAGGCGACGCGCGACAGCCGGCTCTTGTTGTGCGACCTGACCGCCCGCACGCTGAAGCAAGGGCTGGAGCTGCTGGGAATCGAAGTGGTGGAAAAAATGTAAGAAGCCAGAAGGATGAGGGCAGAAGGCAGAATCTGTTCTATTCCTCCTTCCTCCTTCCTCCTTCTGCCTTGCTATCTAGGAGCCTTTCGGCCCGTCGTAGCGGCCGAAGATCATCCGGCCGGCGCTGGTCTGCAGGACGCTGGTCACGGCAATGCGGACGGTCTTGCCGATGTACTCCCGCCCTCCCTCAACGACGATCATCGTGCCGTCGTCCAGGTATCCCACGCCCTGGCCGGCTTCTTCGCCCGGCTTGACGATGTACACTTCCAGGCTTTCGCCGGGCAGGAACACCGGCTTCAAGGCGTTGGCCAGGTCGTTCAGGTTGATGACGTCCACGCCGTGCAGGCGGGCCACCTTGTTGAGGTTGTAGTCGTTGGTGACCACTTTGCCTTCCAGGTGCTTGGCCAGCATGACCAGCTTCAGGTCGACCGGCTGCCCTTCGAACTCGGGCAGGTTGCGATCGTAGATCTCCATATCCACCGCGCTGTTGGATCGCAGCCGGTTCAGGATGTCCAGGCCCCTCCGGCCACGGCTGCGGCGCAGACGGTCCGAGCTGTCGGCGATGGCCTGCAGTTCGCTCAGCACGAACCGCGGCATGATCAACTGGCTGTCCAGCACTTTCGTCTCGACCACGTCGGCAATCCGCCCGTCGATGACCACGCTCGTGTCCAGCACGTACGGCTTCAGCCCCTTGACCTCCTTGGAAAACTCGACGTAGGGGATGATGAAACGAAAGTCGTTCCGCGTCTGCATCAACAGGCTGATGCACGTGTAACAGACCACCAGTGCAATCACCAGGTTCAACCCCGAGCGGCCCCACGGATCCATCGGCAGCGGGGTCAATGCCAGGTGCACCACGTAGGCCAGGAACAAGCCGACGACCAAGCCGAAATAGACGGACGAAATGATGTCCAACTGCTTTCGGGGCACCAGGATGTCCAGGGCCACTACCGCCGCCGACAGCAGCAAAATACCGCCCAGCACGGCCCAGGGGATCCAGGCCGGTTCGCGCGGCATCGCGTCGGACTGGATCAGGAATGCCCCCAGGCCGATCGCCACCATGAAGAAAATACAGCGCAGGACGATGAGAGGCATCTCGTGCTCTACCCCTTACTGGCCCTGCCCTGAATGGTTAGCCCCGATGAAGATGAATCCGCCAGGCTCGAAACCGCTGAGTTGTTGATGAGGATGCGTCCAATCGACTGGAGTTGATAAGGCAAACCATCATTTTAGCAGACCCCCGGCTCGGTTCCACCCGCACGAGGAAAAAGAGAAAAGGATATGTGGCCAGGCCGAAGAGGTCATGGCGACTCGCCGGCGCCTGTCGCGGCCAGCGCCTCGGTCAGCAGCTCCCACAAGGCATCGAGCGATTGCGGTATTACGTTGACCGAGCCGACCACCGGCATGAAGTTGGTGTCGCCGCTCCAGCGCGGCACGACGTGCCAGTGCAAATGCCCCGGCACCCCGGCGCCGGCCACGCGGCCCAGGTTCAGCCCGACGTTGAAACCTTCCGCGTTCATCGACTGTTCCAGCACGTGGACCATGCGGGCGATGGTTCGAGCGACCTCCAAGTGCACCTCGTCGCTCAATTGCTCCAGGCGGCCCCAGTGCCGGCGCGAGGCGACGAGCAGATGCCCGTTGTTGTAGGGAAAGCGGTTCAGGATCACCAGCGTGTGCTGCCCCCGTGCCACGACCAGGTTCTCGCGGTCGGCTGCGTCGGCTGCGGCCAGGCAGAGGAAGCAGTCGGGGTCGGCCCCTTCGGGCAGCTCGACGCGGGGCAAACTGTCCGCCGAGGGGCGCTGGCCCTTGATGTATCCCAAGCGCCAGGGCGCCCAGAGCTGTTCGTACCTCAAAACTTGCTGCTCCCATGCGGTGGCGGCCCCGGGTGGCGGCCGGCTTTGCTAAGTCCGCTCTAGCAACACTTTACGGCAACGGTTCAACTAGGTTCAAGTCGGCAACTGGGGCAGGACGAATCATCCATAGCGGTTATTCGGCCCCCTGCGGCGGCACCGGATTGGAAATCTGCCGGCTGGCCGGGACCGCCCGCCCGCTTTAGTATGGCCTGAGCGAAGCCTGGGTGCAGCATGCCGGCCGGATTGGCCTGGTTGGCTACGCCGACGGTTAGCTGGTCCCAACCTCTCGGTCCACACGTCCCGCCATGAACTTTCGCGTCGACCTGGCTACATTCCGCGGCCCTCTGGACCTGCTCTTGTACCTGGTGCGAAAGCACGAGCTGGAGATCGTGGAGATCCCGATCGCGGAGATCACCAGCCAGTTTCTCGACTACCTGTCGGTGCTCGAGCAGCTCGACGTGAACGGCGTGGGCGATTTCCTGGAGATGGCCAGCACGCTGATCGAGATCAAGTCGCGGATGGTGCTGCCGCGCGGCGGGGAGGAAGAAGACGAGCTGGACGATCCGCGGCAGGAGCTGGTGCGCCGGCTGCTGGAGTACAAGAAGTTCAAGGACGCAGCCAGCATCCTGGAAGAACGCAGCCGCGCCTGGCAAGAGCGGTTCGGGCGGATGGCCGACGACTTGCCCGGCCGCGACCGCAACCTGGCCGAGCAGCCCATTCACGAGTTGGAGTTGTGGGACCTGGTCAGCGCTTTCGGCCGCGTGCTCCGCGACAACCAATCAACGGCCGCCTCGAACATCGTCTACGACGAGACGCCGATTCACGTCTACATGGCGCGGATCCACGAGTGGCTTCGTGCCCGCGGCCGCCTGACGTTTTCCGAGCTGTTCCAGTCCGCGGGGCACAAATCGTCGCTGATCGGCATCTTCCTGGCGGTGCTGGAGCTGGTGCGGCACCATGGCGTCAGGGCCGAGCAGAACGAGCTGTTCGGCGAAATCTGGATCTTGCCTGGGCCGGAAACGAGCCAGCCGCTGGACGTATCCGGCGTGGACAACTACGACCACGCCGCCGGCGAGTAGCGATTTTCCGGAATTTCGGGGCACTTTAGCTCTAGTTCCTGGCAGGCCCTACGGCACAGCGGAGTGTGCCTGCTACTGCCGGCGCGCCGGGACGTTGGCCCAGGCACCGCCGCTGGGTCCCCTGGCAATCGCCTGCGTCCCGGTCAACCCGGCGGATCGACGAACTTTCGGCCGGCGGCGGTTGTCCTGAATGACGACTGCTCTAAACTGGGTGACGCGCATGATCAATAACTCGCCCGTCAAGACGCTGGTCCATAAGGACCTGACCATCGAGGGATACTCTCGAGCGGCGGTCCAGACCTACTGGCGGGTTCCCGAGCTGAAGCTGGGGTTCGACTTCGGCGCCCAGCCCTGGTCCTTCATGGGCACGCCCACCTGGTTCGTCTCGCACACCCACCTGGACCACGTCGCCGCGCTGCCGGTGTACGTGGCGCGGCGGCGGATGATGAAGATGGAGCCGCCCACGATTTATCTGCCCGAAGCGGCCGTCGAACCCGTCCAGCGGATTCTCAAGCTGTTCACCCGGCTCGACCGCGGACGCCTGCCGTGCCAGCTCGTCGCCACGCGGCCCGGAGACGAAATCGAGATCTCGCGAGAACACGTGGTCACCGTGTCGGCCACGCGGCACACGGTCCCCTCGCTGGGGTTCGTCGTCTGGGAGCGGCGCCGCAAACTGAAGGCCGAATACCAGCAGCTCAGCGGCGAGCAGATCCGCGATTTGCGTCTGGGCGGCACCGAGGTGACCGAGGAGCGCCGCCTGCCGCGGCTGGCGTACCTGGGCGACAGCGCGCCCGATGGGCTCGACAGTTGCCCCGCCATGTTCGAAGCCCAGGTCCTGATCACCGAGCTGACCTTCGTGGCGCCGGGACACCGCAAGGAAAAAATCCACAAGTTCGGCCACATGCACCTGGACGACCTGCTGGCCCGGCGCGAACGGTTCAAGAACGAGCTGATCGTGGCGGCCCACTTCAGCACCCGTTATCACGTGCAGCAGATCCGGCAGATCGTCGGCCAGGCCGTTCCCGACATGTTCGACGGGCGGTTGCACCTCTGGCTGTGATGCCGGCGTCCGGCCTTTCGCGGCGCGGCCTGCTAGAATAGGGCTTGTGCAACGCGAAATTACGCATTTTGCTGGTTCAAGTGCCAGGGCGGCCTACGTCCACGTGCCTTTCTGCCGGCACCGCTGCGGCTACTGCAACTTCACCGTGATTGCCGGCCGCGACGACCT
>JBBDNX010000071.1:0-7686 GCA_040877345.1 Pirellulales bacterium | reverse complement strand
ATCAGCGATTACGATCACCCACCTTATGTCGTGGTCGGGACCCTCGACGGCTGGGAGGCGGCGCCGGTCCTCGAACTTTACCCCCGCGTGACCGGCCAGCGGCTGGTAACCGACACCCGCACGGCCGCCTTGCTCAAATATGCCTGCAATGCATTCCATGCCCTCAAGGTCAGCTTTGCCAACGAAATCGGCACGCTGGCCCGCTCGCTAGGCGCCGATGGCCACGAGGTCATGCGCCTTGTCTGCCAGGACCGCAAGCTGAATATCTCTGCCGCCTACCTGCGACCCGGCTTCGCTTTCGGAGGTTCCTGCCTGCCCAAGGATCTCCGGGCAGTCAGCCGCTACGCGGCGCAGAAGGCGGTCAAGCTCGAGCTGCTGGATGCCATCCTCCCCTCCAACCAGACCCACCTCGAACGCGCGCTGAGGCTCGTCCAAGAGGGCGGCCAGCGGAACATCGGCGTCGTGGGGCTCAGCTTCAAGGCCCAAACCGACGACCTCCGCGAAAGCCCGCTCGTGATTCTCATCGAGACCCTGCTGGGACGCGGCTTCGACATCAAGATCTACGACCCCTATGTGGCGGTCAGCCGGCTGCGGGGCCGCAACCTGGCCTACGTCGACCGTCATCTGCCGCACCTGGCGGCCTTGCTGGTCGACGATCCGAGCGCGTTGTTTGACCACTCCGGGCTGCTGGTCTTGGGGAGCGACGTGGCCGAAACACTCGACTGGCGGGGCAAGTTCAGGGGCGACGTGGTCGACTTGCGCCGCGATCTGGCCGTGGCCCGGCCCAGCATGGTTGAGGCTTCATGAGCACCGCGACATCCGTTGGGCCATCGCACCGGCGGGTGATTTACTTTCCGCACCCGCTGGCCACGGTGGCGCCGCGCGACTTGCTGCTGCTGGAGCTGCTCGGGCCGTCGACCCACGACCTGGCGTTGGAAGTCGGCACGGGCAGCGGCAGCTCGCTGTTCCGGCTGGCCGGCCTGGTGCGCGAGCTGCACGGCACCGACGTATCGGCCGCAGCGGTCGAGCGGCTGGTGAAGGTCGTCGAAAGGGCCCGCGGACCCGCCGGCCGGGTCCGCTTGTTTGTCCACGACTTTTGCACTCCCGGCCTGGCCGGCTCGTTCGCGGACCGTTACGACCTGGTTGTGAGCTGCGACACGCTGGAACACGTGCCGGATCCGGGCGCTTTCTTTGGCAACGTGTACGACTTGCTCCGCCCCGGCGGTCGCGCATTCATCACCTTTCCCAACGAGCATCCGCGGCGGGCCCACGGGATCACGCACTTTGAGCGGCGCGGGCAGCTCGAGGCCCTGCTGCAGAAGGCCGGCTTCGCGCGGCCCGACGTGCTGCTGGCGAGCGTCCGCATGAACCGGGCTGCCGAAACGATCTTGAACAGCCTTTGGCGCCGACCGCGGCGGCTCGCCAAGGCCGCCCTGACCGGCTGGCGCGGCGCACGGCGCAACGGTGCCGGGGCGCAAACGTTCGACGAGACCGATTTCTTCCATGCCGCCGACCGCCTCGAGTTTGCCGCGCCGGCGATCAACGCGTACTCGTGGGCGGTCATGCGGTTGATGCACTGTGCCCGGCCCGTTTACCAGGTAGACGGACTGCCGGATCGCATTTGGGACAACCAGGTTCTGATCCGCGCCGTTCGGCCTGCGACGGCCGCCCGCTTCAACGGTCAGCCCGCTTCGAGCACCCCTTCGACATGAGCCCGCCCATGTTGGTCATTCTGTTCTGGTTCTGCGCCGGCATGGTGGTGTATGTCTATGCCGGCTATCCGCTGCTGGCCCGCTGGCTCGCCCGCCGCTTCGGCCGGCTGAGCGAGCCGCCACTGTTGGATGACGAGCAACTGCCCACGGTCTCGTTGCTCGTGGCCGCCCACAACGAGGAATCGGTCATACGCCAGCGGCTCGAGAATGCGCTGGCCATGGACTATCCCCCGGACAAGCTGGAGATCGTAGTCGCCTCGGACGGGAGCAGCGACCGGACGGCGGCGATCGTCAAGCAGTTCGGCGGCCGCGGAGTACGGCTGCTCGATTTCCCCGATCGGCGGGGAAAGGCCTCGGTGCTGAACGCGGCCATCGCTTCCCTGCGGGGCAGCATCGTGCTGCTGTCGGACGCGAATACGTTTCTCGATCCGTCGGCTGCGCGAAACCTGGTTCGCTGGTTTGCCGACGATCGAATCGGCGTCGTCTGCGGCCGGCTCGTGCTCAGCGATCCTCAAACCGGCCAGAACGTCGACAGCCTGTACTGGAAGTACGAGACCTTCATCAAGAAGTGCGAGGCCCGCCTGGGCGCATTGCTGGGAGCCAACGGCGCCATCTACGCCTTGCGCCGCGAAGAATACCAGCCGATTCCGGGCGATACCATCGTCGACGACATGGTGATACCGCTGTTGGCCTACCTGCGTACGGGTTGCCGCACGGTCTACGACGCGCAGGCGGTGGCCTATGAAGAAACGCCGCCCCGCATCGCCAGCGAGTTTCGCCGCCGAGCACGCATCGGGGCGGGGGGCTTTCAGAGTCTTGCCCGCTTGTGGCGGCTGCTCGATCCGCGGCGTGGCTGGATCGCCCTGGCCTTCTTGTCGCACAAAGTGCTGCGCTGGCTCTGTCCCTTCTTCTTGCTCGGCATGCTGGCTGCGAACCTCCTTTTGCTCGACCAGCCGCTGTACCGGCTCACGCTTGCAGCCCAGCTCATGTTTTACGCCGTCTCCGCCGCCGGCACGTTCCTGCCCGGCTCCGCTCCGCTCGTTCGGCTGATCCGTGCCACCACCATGTTCAGCAGCATGAACCTGGCCCTGCTGGTCGGCTTTGCGCGCTGGTTGACCGGACGCCAGCGCGGCGCCTGGCAGCGGACCGCTCGCCCTTCGCCTTTGCTCCCCTGACCGATCGACTCGCTCATGCTCCGTGCACGCGGCATTCATCCGGCCAACTTGCCCCGACTTTGCTCGGCCCCCGGCTGGCCCGCGCCCCAGCGGCCGCTGCACCTGTTCGTTTGCATCGCCGACCACTTCGAGCCCAAGTGGAAACGCCCCACACGCCAAGTCGAACGGCAGCGGGTCGCCGAGTGGGTGCACGGCTACTCACGATCAGTCGCCGGGTTGTGCGACAGCCACGGCCGGCCGCCGCAACACACCTTTTTCTACCCCGTTGACGAGTACGATCCGGAGCACCTCGACCGTTTGGCCCGACTGCACCAGGCCGGTCTGGCCGACGTCGAGGTGCACTTGCACCACGACCACGACACGGCCCCGGCCCTGCGAGAAAAGCTGGAAGGCTTCAAGCATACGCTCTTCCATCGGCACGGCCTGCTGGGCACCAACGACCAGGGCGACATCAGCTACGGCTTCATCCATGGCAACTGGGCTCTGGACAATTCGCGGTCCGATGGCCGCTGGTGCGGGGTCAACGACGAACTGACCGTGCTTGTGCAAAGCGGCTGCTATGCCGACTTCACGCTTCCCTCGGCACCTAGTCCAACGCAGACTTCGACCGTGAACAGCATCTATTACGCCACCGACGATCCCGCCCGGCCCAAGTCTCACGATCGAGGCGTGGCCGCACGCCTAGGCCAGCGCCCCCCGCCAGACTCGTTGCTGATGGTGCAAGGCCCCCTTGCTCTCGACTGGTCTCGCCGCAAGTGGGGAGTGCTGCCCCGGCTGGAAAACGCCGAGCTGCACGCCACCAACCCCCCCACGCTGGGGCGGTTGCGTCTTTGGATCCGGGCCGGAGTCTCGGTCCTGGGCCGGCGCGATTGGATCTTCATCAAGCTGCACACGCATGGTGCTCAAGAAGCCAATGCGGCCATGCTGCTGGGGCCGCCGATGCGGGCGTTTCACGAACAACTGGCCGCCCAGGCCCACCGCAACCCCGGCTGGCAGTTCTCGTATGTGACGGCCCGAGAAATGGCCAGCCTTGTCCGCCAGGCCGAGGCGGACGTTCGTGACCCGGTAACCGGCAACCAGGAGTCGGGCCCGCCGCCTGTCGATTTGCCAGGCAACCGGTCCGCTTTCCAGCAAGTGCTGTCAGGATCACGCCTTCGGCGGGCAATAGACTATGGAGATACCGTGCGGCCAGCGATGACCGGCGATAAGTCTTTGGAACCATGAGGGTTATAGCATCCGGGCCGAAGCAGAAGCTGTTCGCGGCACCGGGCGGCCGGCGGTGACGCGGGCCGTTTTCAGACAAAGAAATCTGTTTCTCTTCGAAAAACTTGGAATTTTTTACAGCTATCTGAGCGCAAGGAAGAAGATGTCATGACACGAGGAATTGGCTGGATTGGTTCAGTGGCCGTTGCCTTGCTCCTGAGTGCGTCGCCCGCCATGGCGGGGGTCAGCGTGAGCAGTCTGTTCTTATTCGGTCCCAACCATGCTTCCGACGAGCACCGCGAATACCTGATCGACGACGTGTTTACGGTAACCGGGCAGATCGACGTCGGCGATTCCATCCGCGGGCTGTTCAACGTCAACACGCTGAACAGCGAATCGGCCAATGTCGGCGGAAGCACTCCCGTCAACGAGTTCACCGGCTTATTCCAGTTGTATGTGACCTCGAAAGCGGAGTTCGTGAATCCGGACGGCGGGGTCACGTTTCGATTGACCTTCGGCCCGGATCCCGATTTCGAAGCCGACTGGGGGGCTGGCGCCATGGTGGTTATGTTCGAGGACGAGACCAACAACTTTACATCCGATTACCTGCCGTCGCCTGCCGAAGCCCCGCCCGGCGACACCAACACCAGCCGGTCCGATGGTCCCAACGATGACGGCACCCCCGGCCCGGGACGCACTGTTCCACCCTCCAGTGCCGACGTGTCGATAGGCCCGTATGAATCGGAAGAAGCATTCATGGCCACCGCCACGGACGGCGATCGCTTCTGGACGATCGGTTTCACTTCGGGCACCCGAACCACCGTCGCGGGGGAGGATATCATGGATCCGGGCCCAGGAGAGGGGTATCGGGCGCTGTTGAATGGGTCGGACAATATCTTAGCGGCCTTCCTGGTCTTGGGTTCCGACGCTTATGGCATATTCAACTTTGCGTTGAACCGGCTGCACAATGACATCCCCGAAACAGGGGATTCGATCATCTTGCAGAAGGTTACTTCAGGGCCGCCCTTCTTCGGACCGGCCGATTTCATCGGCAGCGGCACCTTGCGGGGGGTGCGAGACTTGGACACGGCATTCGAGTCGTCCGGCGATCTGAGCATCTCCTTTAACGTGATCCCCGAGCCGGCTAGCGGTATTGTCTGGGGCCTGTTCGGCATGATCACGGGTGCCGGCGCGCTGTGGCGGCGCCGCCGCATGCTGGCGCTTGCCTGACCCGCGCCGAGCCGAATAACAGATTGGATTTCAAGGCCACGCCGATCCCTGTAGGAGGGAGGCGGGAACAATTTCCCGCCTCCCTTTTTGTTTGTTCTCGAGCCGCCCATGCGACTCGTCTTCCAGCGCTTCGACGGCATTGCTATGATGCGGGACGGCAAGGCCCTTCTCCATCCCGCTGCCCGGCCATTCGGCTGACAGTCCCAGATGCCTTACGCAACACCCACTTACTCGTTTTCCAGGAGGTGTGCATGAATCCCGGCTTTCAGGACTACGAGAAAAAAATGGAACCAGCCCGGCAGCGCTTCGCGACCAACCCGGCCCTGGCTTCCATCCTCGCTCCAGCCACCGACGCCGAGCTGCTCGAGCTGTTCCTCTTGTACTTCTCCTCGCTGGGCGTCCGCATGACCGAGCCGGTCGAAGGCTGGATTCGCGAGGCGGCCGAGCGCTGCGAGGCGATCGGCCTGGCCGATATCGGCCGCTCTCTGCGCGGTCACGCGGCGGCCGAGTCAGGGCATCACCTGATGATGGTCGCCGATACCCGCGCCCTGGTGGAACGATGGAATTCGCGGCATGACCATCATTACGATGCCGATCGACTGTTGTCGCGGCCGCCCAGCCCGGGCGCCCGGCACTATATCCAGGTGCACGAGAACGTGATCCGCGGCCAGACGCCGTATGCCCAACTGGCGCTGGAGTATGAAATCGAGATGCTGCCGTTGCGCTATGGCCCTCCGCTGGTCAGCCAGTGGGTCAGCCGGCTGGGTGAGGAAATCCTCGGTTGTCTCTCCTTTATCACCGAGCACATCGAACTGGACGTGGGCCATACCAAGTTCAACTCGAAGCAACTGGAGAAGTTGATCGAGCGCATGCCCGACAGCGTCCCAGTCTGGTCGCCGCTGGATCGGAGGTCCTTGACGCCTACGGCGAGTTCCTGGCCGACTGCGTTCGCCTGGCCGAAGCGGACCACGAGCCATCGGCCCCCGCCACTTGAGAAGGATGAAGGCACAAGGATGAGGGATGAATAGGAAACGCGTAAGCGTGTTGCTTCCTGCTCTGCTTTCCCCGAGGCGCGCACGGTGGTAAGCTTGAGGTGGCTCCCGTCCCCCATCCGATTCCTCCTTCTGCCTTCCTCCTTCTGCCTTCTGCCTTCTACCTTCGGTCCTTCTTATCTTCCTCCTTCAATGGATACGTCGACCCGCAGACCAACGACGAGGCCGTCGTGCTGTTCCAGCGCGATCCAGATCTCGCGGACCTCGGTGTCCAGCCGCTCGTTGGCGCGGTCGCTGGTCAGCCGCTTGCTGGTCATGCGAGGACTGACCCGCGTGACCTGGCCGGCGAACACGCGCCCCGGCAGCCCGTCGGCCGTGACCTGTGCCCGCATTCCCAGGGCGATCCGCGGCGCGTCGATCTCCTCGACGAAGGCCCGCACCTGCAGCATCCGAGCATCGGCCAGCACCACGGCCGGCTCCTTGGACTGGGGTCCCACCAGCTCGCCGGGCTCGACGCGGACGTCCAACACCTGCCCCGCTTCGGGGGCCCGCAAAAACGTCTGGTCCCAGGTGTGGCGGGCCAGTTCCAAGCGCGCCTGGGCCGCGGCAATCCGTGCCTTGGCGATCCGCAGGTCGTCGTCGCGGGGCGGCGCCTCCACCAGCCGCAGCCGCGCCTCGGTCGCCTCGGCTTGAGCCAGCGCCGTCTCGAATTGCTCCGTCACGTCGTCCGCTTCCGCCGCGCTGGCCGCCTTGGTCTCGCGGAGTGACCTCACTCGGCCCAGGCGCTGCTTGGCCCCCTTGGCCGCCGCCGCCTGCGCCCGATGCGTGGCGGCCGCCTCCGCCCGCTCCTGCGGCCGAGCACCATTCAGAAGCCGCTCGTACTGGGCCTGGGCCAACTCCAAGTCGGCTTCCGCCAGGGCGATTTCGTGCCGCTGGGCTTCGTCGTCCAGTTCCAGGAGGACCTGGCCGCTTTGGACCTCATCGCCGGGACGCACCGCGATCCGGACCAGTTGGCCGCTGATCTGGGGTCGCATCTCGATCTCGCGCGTGGCGCCCTCGACGCGTCCGGCGGCAAAGACCGCGTCGCGACTGGTCGGCGCATCGACACGCTCGCCCTCCAGGTTGCTCGCCAGGTCGATCCAGATTCCCAGCGCCAGCACTCCGGCCAACACCGCTGCGGGCACGGCAAACTTGATCATGTCAAAACCTCCTCGGCTGCGCGGATCAGGCTGGCCCTGGGGCGCTCGGCCGTCTCGAGTCGCCCCTTTTCCAAGCGGTACACGACGTCGGCAAAACGTAGAATCCGCGGATCGTGCGTGACTATTACCGCCGTCCGGCCTTGTTCCGCCGTAAGCCGCCGCACCAGACCCATCA
>JBBDNX010000070.1:0-7699 GCA_040877345.1 Pirellulales bacterium | reverse complement strand
CCCCCCCCCCCCCCGGCGGCGGCGTGGCCGCATAGGCCTCCAGGGCGGCAATCAGCCGATCCAACTCGGCCGCGGCCAGGGGCAGCGCGACGCTCAAGGTGGTGTCGAGCTGCTGGAACGGGCCTTTGAATTCGGCCAGCTCCTGCTCGATGAGTCGGCCCCAGTGCTTTACGGCCTTGATCTTTTCTTCCGCTTCCTCCAGCCGCAATTTCGCCCGCTGCAGGGCCCGCTTCTGATCGATGCAGTCGGCCGGCCGGCCGAACATGGCCGAGATCCGGGCGCGGTCCAGGTCGGCCTTGGCGTTGGTCACCGCTTCCTGCCGCCGCCGGAGTTCGCTCCGCCAGTGCTTCACCTGGTGTTCTTGGATCCATTCGAGCATGCGTGCCGCCTCCAGGTCGACGGCCACCAGGGCCTGCCTGGCTTCGGCGGCGACGCTGCACAGCGCAGCCCTGAAATCGTCCAGGGCCGCGATGGAATACACACCGGCTCGGCTCATCGGGCGCTATCGTTGTTGGAGATACTCTTCGATCCGCTCGGCTTTTCGCAGCAAGAAGGGAATGTGCTGCTCTGAAACTTGCACGAAGCGAGCCAGTGCCGCCATGGTCTCATCGAACTCGGCGGCGAACTTCTCATGTTCCTGGTCGCGCCAGCTCTGACCGAGGGCCCGCATTTGGCCGTTCAAGGCGGTGATGCGAGATTCCAGGTCGCTATTGAACAGCTTAAGGCCATGGGCGAATCGCCGCAACTCCGCCGGATCGACAATGGCCTTGGACAAGCTTGACCTCCTCTTCCGCCGTGCGGGACCGCCGGATCGCGGACGCGCCGCCGCTGGCCGGCCAACGCCTCGCGCCCCTCCCTTCAAGTGTACCACAGGGTGGAAGGCAGGGGCGGGGTGATGGGGTAAAGCGGCCGGATGCCCCGGCGGGTGGCTGGGGCAAAGCGGTAGCGTGCCCCAGGTCTTCGTCCGTGCGCCTATTCTGCCTTCTGGCTTCAAATTCGATGGCGGCACGAACTAGCCACGAAGTGGGCGACAGTCAATAGCCCATGGCCTTGATCCGGGCTAGGCATCAAGGAGGCCGCGCAGCCGCAGTTCGGAGCGGAGCCGCAGACGGTCGATGGCGTTGATGTTCAGGACTCGCACGGTTGCTCGACCGGTAGGCGTGAGGCCGACGACCAGTGCTCCGCGCATCTCGAAGTGCTCGTCCCAGAGCTGTTGGCGAGGCGAAAAGAGGGTGACAATCGCGCCATCATCCGGATTAATCCCCGAGAGGTTGGGGCCCTTGTGAAGGTTGCAACGGTAACAGGCCAAAGCTAAGTTCGAGGCATTGCTCTTTCCACCGTGCTGTCTGGGAATGACATGCTCGACGTGGAATTGGACGAGTGGACTGTGTTCTTGGCGTAGGTGACAGTATTCGCAACGGTTCCCTGCTCGCCTTCGAACCAGGGCTCGGAGCGATGCTCGCATTAGGGCCGGGCGCCGGCCAGGACGGCACGTGCCTTCGATTGCAGGATGGAGATGACGTCAATGGCGCGAACGTAGGTTTCGTACTCGTCGCGCTCGTCAGGAGACAGGCGGCCTTCGGTATTCCTGTCTGCAAGCTGGTCAATCCGTGCCTGCGCGACTGGATCGGCGCGAAGATCGACAAGCTGCTGAGCCGCCTCAGGCGTCAAGATGCGGCCCACGGGGTCAAGGAGCCGGTCAAGAACTTCTATCGGGTCGGTAAGATTTTGCATACTTCAAGTATACGATAAACGGTAACCTCGGTAAACGAGACAACAGTGGACCACCCCTTTCCGACCACAGAATTTTGGAATACGCCATGACCGAACCACTTGTCTACCTCAACGATCGGCTGGTGCCCGCGTCGCAGGCGCACCTGGCGGTTTACGACGCGGGCGTGGTGATGGGCGCGACCGTTACGGAGATGACACGGACCTTCCACCAAAGGCCATATCGCCTCGAAGACCATCTGGTTCGGCTGCTCGCGTCGCTGCGCTACGTGCGGCTGGAAATCGGGCTCGATCGAGCGCGGCTGGCGGCCATCTCGCAGCAGTTGGTCGAGCATAATGCCGGCTTGCTGCCGGAAGGGGGCGAGCTGGGGCTGATCCACTTCGTCACGGCCGGCGAGTACCCGACCTACGCCGGCATGGCGGGCCAGCCGCCGCGCTCCGGGCCGACCGTGTGCATCCATACCTTCCCGCTCCCCTTTGAGCTGTGGGCCGAGAAAATGCGCTCCGGCGCGCACCTGGTCACCCCCTCGATCCGACACGTGCCGCCGCAATGCTACGATCCCAAGATCAAGTACCGAAGCCGCATGCACTTCTACCTGGCCGATCACGAGGCCCGGCTGGTCGATCCCCAGGCCTTGGCGCTGCTGTTGGATCTGGACGGCAACGTCACGGAAACCAGCGGCGCGAACTTTATGATCGTCCAGAACGGCGCAATCGTCTGTCCCACCTTGCGCAACACGCTGCCGGGCATCAGCCGCTCGACGGTGATCGACCTGGCTGCCCGCCTGGGAATCCCGTTCGCCGAGCGCGACATCCAGGTCTACAACGTGATCAATGCCCAGGAGGCGCTGCTCACCAGCACTCCCTATTGCCTGATGCCGGTCACCCGCGTCAACGGGTTGCCGATCGGCGACGGCCGCCCCGGCCCGATCTTCCGCCGCCTGCTGACCGCCTGGAGCCGCGACGTGGGCCTCGACATCGAGCAGCAGATCGTGGCGAAAGTCTGACGCCGTCGTGCTCAACAGACCGCCTGCCAGGCGCGGCGATCGACGCTGGCCAGGGCGGCCAGGTTGACGCGCAGGGTCTGAATGCCTTCGTCGAGAGAGCAGGGGGGCTGGCGCAGACCTTCCAGCGCGTCGAGGAAAACCTCCGCCTGCGCGGTGAACAGGCCGTCGCGCGTGAGCGGCTGGCAAGCCTCGTCGTGCCACGCTTCGTCCGGCCTGGTCTTCCACCGCCAACGGTCGCGGTGATACTCGAAGCGGGCCGTCCCGCCCCGGCAGACGACGGTGATCGACAGCTCGTTGGGCGCCTGGTGCTGGTTCAGCGCGTACGAAGCCGGCACGCCGCCGTGCCGCGCCAACAGATGAACCGTGTCTTCCACGTCGACGCCGTCGAGCACCTGCCGGCCGGCGTCCGCCACCACGCGCTCCGCCGGCCCGATCAGCCACTCGGCCGCGTTGACCACGTGCGTGAGCGCATCCTGGATGGCGCCGCCGCCGCTGGCCCGCCGGGCGTAATACGTCTGGCGAAAGGCCGGCCTGTACGTGGGAAAATGCTGCCCGGCCACAGCCACCAGCTCCACCGGCTCGCCGAAACGACCCTCGACGACCGCCTGCCGCATGGCGGCCAGCGCCGGGTGCAGCCGATATACGTAGGCCACGGCCGCCACCAGCCGCCGCTCGGCAACCAGCTCCCGCAGCCGCTCGACGGCGTCCAGGCTGGTGCCCAGCGGTTTCTCGATCAGCAGGTGAACTCCCCGCTCAGCCAACCTCGCGGCGAGCGCGACGTGCAGGTCGGCCGGCGTGGCGATCACGGCCGCCTCCGGGGCCGCGGCGAGCGCGGCGTCCAGATCGGGATGACACCTGGCAGCGTAGGTGGCGGCCACTTCCGCCGCGCGCGCGTGGTCGATGTCGCAAACGGCCACGTCGGCCCGGCCCGTGGCCTGGAAACAGCGCACATGCCGCTCGCCGATCGAGCCCGCCCCGATCACCAGCAGCCTGTGCTTATCCGGCATCGGGCATCCACCCGTCCACCTGGGCCACGATCCGCTCGACGTCCGCGGGCGACCAGGGCCGCTCGAGCAGGCCCAGCGGCGCCCGGGCCGGGCCGACGTCGATGCCGCTCTTGTGCCGGATCGCCGCCCGCAGAAAACTCCACATCGACTTCGATTCCAACACTTCGGCAATCGCCGTTTGAAACGCGAGCATGAAGTCGCGGCCGGTTTCGAAGGAGCCGGCCACGAAGGCCTCCCGGGCCCGGCGGCAGGCCGCTGGCCAGACGTTGTAAAACGTGCCGATGGCCCCCACGGCCCCACACAGGGCGGCCTGGCACATGACTTCGTCGGCGCCGCTGAACAGCACCAGCCCCGGGGCATGGCTGTGGATCAACCCGAACTGGTACAGATCGCGGTCCGTGAACTTCATGCCGGCGATGCGCGGCAGCTCGAGCAGCCGCTCGGCGTACTGGGCGGCACCCAGCGTGAGCTGGTTGACCAGGCTCAGGTGATAAACGAACAGCGGCAGCTCGCTGGCGGCGCCGATCTGCCGGTAGTGCTCGAAGACCACGTCGGCGCGGGCCGGAAAGTAGATCGGTCCCACGCAGGAGACCGCGTCGGCCCCGATCCGCTCGGCGTGGCGGGCCAGGGCCACGGCGTCGCCGGTGGCCACCGCCCCCACGTGGACCATCACCGGTATCCGGCCGGCAGCCACGCGCACCACCCGCTCGGCGACGGCCTGCCGCTGGTCCGGGTTCAACAGCGGCCACTGCCCGGTGGAGCCCAGGATGTAGAGCCCGTCGACCCCTTGCTCGATGAACCAGGCGACCAGCCGATCGACCTGGTCCAGGTTCGGCTCGCCGCTCTCGTCGAGCGGGGTGACCATCGCCGGCCAGATGCCTTGGTAGCGTGCCATGCCTCAACTATATAGTGGGCCCGCGCGCGGCGACAGAAGGGCGGCAGTCAGGAGGAACGACAAGGCGACAAGGCGATCCGCCAGAGGCGGACCTTCGGCAAGGCGAACGAGGCCAAGCGGCCTTGACGTCCGGGCTTTCCCGTCGCTGTTTCCTTACACCAACTCAGCGATGGGATGGGACTCGTCGGGCAGGAGGTACTGGGGCCGCCCGGCCGGATCGGGAAACTGCGTGGCGGGGTCGATTCCCAGCACGTGGAAGATGGTGGCCATCACGTGCTTGGGATAGATGGGCGTGCTCTTGGGCACTTCGGCCCGAGCGGACGACTCGCCCACGGCCTGGCCCATCTTGAGCCCGCCGCCGGCCAAGGCCAGCGTGCACAAGGGCCCCCAGTGGTCGCGGCCGGCCACGCCGTTGATCCGCGGAGTGCGGCCGAACTCGCCCGTGATCACGAGCAGGATCTTTTCCGATAGCCCGCGCTGGGCCAGGTCTTCGAGAAACACGGAGATCGCCTTGTCCATCGGCGGGCAGGCCTGCTGGAGCTGCGGGACGATCTTTTCGTGCATGTCCCAGCCCTGGTACGAATTGGCGTAGTGCAGCGTGACGAACCCGCAGCCCGCTTCGCACAGCCTGCGGGCCATCAGCAGGTGGTCGCCCAGGTTAGTGCCACCGGTCTTGTACTGGTCGCGGATGCGGGGATCCTCGGCTTCCAGGTCAAATGCCTGCTTGGCCTTTCCCAGGATCAGGTCGAAAGCTTGCCCTTCGAACTCATCGAGCCCGGCCATCAGCCCCGATCGATCGACCTTGCGGTTCAACCGGTCCAGGCCGGCCAGTAAATTGCGGCGGTCGTCCAGCCGGCCGGTGGCGAGGTTCAGGTTCATGTTGTTGCGTGCCTCGCCGCTGGTGTCGAACGGCGAGTAGGGCGCGCCGAGCCAGTTGGGGCCGTCGGCATACAGTCCTTGCAGGCGAACGTACGTGGGGATGCCGGTCACCGGGTGGTTGGTGCCGCGGACGCGGGCCAGGATCGAACCGAACGAGGGCTTGATCGGCGGCTCTCCGGCGTCGGCCGGCGGATGGTCCGTGCCGGTCATGACATAGTGCGTGCCACCGGCATGGCCTGAGTTGCCGTGCGCGAACGAGCGGACGAACGCCATCCGCTGCGCTTGCCGTGCCATTTCGGGAAACAGGCCGCCGATCTGCACGCCCGGAATAGTTGTGTCGACCGCGCCGACGGCGCTGCGGAACTCGACCGGCGCATCCATCTTGGGATCGAAGGTCTCGATGTGCGTGGCGCCGCCTCCCAGCCAGAGCCAGACCACGGAGGTGTCCTTGACCTGCCGGCCCGTGGCCGAGGCGGCGGCCCGCAGCCGCAGAAGGTCGGGCAGCGAGAGGCCGGCTGCGCCCAGCGTGCCGATTTTCAAAAAATCCCGCCGGTTGGCGGCGTGGCTGTTTCGGTTTCCCCACAAGTTCAACATCGAAGTGCTCCTTTGCGGGTAAGTCGGCCTGGGGCTGGCCCGGGGCCATGTGCACGCTCCCGTATCATCAGTAAACTTTGATGCGTTGTCAAGAGCAGCGTTGGGCAGCAGCGTTGGGTCCAGTGCAGAGCAAAATCCACGCCAGACTGGTGGAGGTACTTCGCTGCGTCCGCGAAAGTATTCGAATCGGCAGCGACGAAGACGACGGATCTGGACGGACACTCCGAGGACGATGTCCTCGACGGTCGCCGCTGTCGTCAGTAACTTGGTCCTCCTTCGTGTTCTTGGTGACCTTGGTGGTTTGTCGTCCTCTCGCTTCCTAGCGACTTCGTTTCTCCGTGTCGCCGTGGTTTAATAGAGTCCATAGCATCCGTCATTCTATCAGTGTCTTGGTGGTTGCATCATGCTGGTTGTCGGCTTTGGCGAGATCATGCTGCGGCTGTCGCCGCCGGGGCGCCTGCGGCTGCGGCAGGCGATGCCGGGCAAGCTCGACGTGACCTTCGCCGGTGCCGAGGCCAACGTCTGCGCGTCGCTGGCCATGCTCGGCACCGCCAGCCGCTTTGTCACCGCCCTGCCCAGCAACCCCGTGGCCGACAGCGTGCTCGGGCTTCTGCGCGGGCTGGGCGTCGATACGCAGGGGGTGCTGCGCCGCGAGAGCGGCCGGCTGGGGGCTTACTTCGTCGAGACGGGGGCCAACCAGCGCAGCTCGACCGTGGTCTACGACCGCGACGCCAGCGCCGTCAGCCTGGCCGAGCCCGGCGAGTATGACTTTGGGGCCGCGTTGGACGGCGCAAGCTGGCTGCACATCACGGGCATCACGCCTGCGCTCAGCCAGTCGGCCTACCAGAGCACGCTGGCCCTGGCCCGCATGGCCAAGGAGCACAAGCTCACCGTCTCCTGCGATCTGAACTTCCGCAGCAAGCTCTGGCGCTGGCGCGCCGGCGCCGGCCCCAAGCAGCTTGCCCAGGAGTGCATGTCCCAGATCCTGCCGCACGTGGACCTGCTGATCGCCAACGAGGAGGATGCGGCCGACGTGCTGGGGATCCACGCCGAGGGAACGGCGATCGAACAAGGCCGGATCGACGCGGCGGCCTACGAGCGCGTGGCCCACTCGGTGGCTGCCCGGGTGCCGAACCTGTCGCGGGTGGCGATCACTTTGCGCGAGAGCATCTCGGCCAGCCACAACAACTGGGGCGCCATGCTGCTGGACGTGCCCTCGCGCGAGACGCACTTCGCGCCGCTCGACGAGGATGGCCGTTATCGCCCTTATGCGATCCATAACATTGTCGACCGCGTGGGCGCGGGCGACGCCTTTGCGGCCGGCCTGATCCACGCCTTGAACAGTGCGGACTATTCCCAGCCGGCCGAAGCCTTGCGATTTGCCGTGGCGGCAAGCTGTCTGAAGCATTCGATTGAGGGGGACTTCAACTACGTGACCCGCGACGAGGTCGCCGCCCTCATGGCCGGCCAGGCCTCCGGCCGCGTCAGACGTTAGATTCTCCGCCAAGCAGGGGTTTTGCTGTCGAAGTTGTTTTTCGGTCATTCCTTAGCCTGCGGAGCGGGCGACAGTTAATAGCCGGGCGGCG
>JBBDNX010000069.1:0-7714 GCA_040877345.1 Pirellulales bacterium | reverse complement strand
CGAAACATCCAACCGCCGGGGAGCATGCCGTGGAAACGCTGTTGGCCGAACGAAACATCGCCCCGTCCATCCCTGGCTCCCAGCCCGCGCCTGGGGGACGCGTGCTGGTGATTGGCGCCGGGCCCGCCGGGCTGGCTACCACCGCCTGCCTGCGGGCCGCCGGCGTCAATACCCACCTGGTCGACCGCACGGGAGAGCCGGGCGGCGCCTACGCAAAGCTCTACGGCGGAATCACCCTTTCCTCGCCCAAGCGCTTTACCCAGCTCCCCGGCCTCGCCATCGAGGCCGAAGGCGACTATGTCACCATCGCCCAGTATCGCGAATACCTCCGCCGCTATGCCGACCGCTTCGGCCTGCTGCCCGAGCAGCGCGGTGTCGAGCGGATCAAGCGGGTCGGACCGCGGTTTGCCGTCACCTTCACCGGCCGGCGGCAGCCGGTCGTCTACGAGGCGGTCGTGGCCGCCACCGGCATGGTCGATTCCCCCGCCCGCCCCCGCATCGAAGGTCTCAGCGACCACGGGCTCGCCTCCGATGACGGCCCGCGCGTGCTCCACTCGCGCGACTGGCCCGGCCACGCGGCCATGGCCGGCCGGCGGGTCCTGATCATCGGCGGCGCCAGCAGCGCGATCGCCATCGCCGAAGAGTGCGGCCACGCCGGCCTGCCGGTGGTGGTCAGCACCCGCCAGAAGCGGATCCGCTTTTCGCTCTCGCGGCTATTGGGTTTCGATCTGCGCGAGCTCGTCTACCCGCTCACCCGCCGGCTGCCGCGCTGGCTGATGGGTTCGTTCTGCGATCAGCGGCCCCCCTACCCTGCCACCGACATGGGCTTCAGGCAACTTTGCCGCGAAGGCGTGATCGAGGTGCGGCCCGGCGTGCGGCGGTTCGACGGGCGCGTCGCCGAGTTCTCCGACGGCAGCCGGCAGGAGTTCGACGTGGTCGTGCTGGCGACCGGCTACCGGTTTGCGATGCCCTTTCTCCCCGAAGAAGTGGCCCGCGCCTCGGCCGGGCAGCCCTTGGCCGACGGCGGCGAGAGCACCTCCTGGCCCGGCCTCTACTTTGTCGGCATTCCCTGCGGCCGCACGCTCGGCAGCGCCTTCCTGCACGGCATGGCGGCCGACGCCCCGGTCGTCGCCCAGCGCATCCAGGCGCGCCTGTCCCGGCTGTGCCCTGGCCTGCCTGGCAGACCAAAGTTTTCTCGACCGCTCGCGCTTCCAGCGGCTTGAGCTGACCACCGGCCACTACTCATCGTGTCACTCTTCCTCCGGCCTCCAGCCTCCGGTCTCCAGCCTGTTCTAGTGCCACTCCTTGGAGTGGCCGTCCAGCGGCCACGAGAAGCAGTGCTCGTCCGCCCGGTTTAACGCTCCCACTGTCCCCTGTGCCCTGCTCTCTTCCTCCAGCCTCCAGCCTCCAGCCTGTTCTAGCAGACAAACATCGAAATCGCGGCCCAATCCAACTGCTCCTCGACATATCCCCGCAATCTCTCGACCGCTCGCGCTTCCAACGGGTTGAGATCTCCGCTCGCTTCGAGCTTTTCGAGCTCGACCCGATTCGCCTCCAGCACAGCGCGAAACAAGCGCAGCTTATCCAGGCCGCTCGTTTCCAGCTCGGTAAGCTGCCCTTCATTGGCCAATGCCACCAGTCCCGTGAACCGGCCGCCGGTCAGCTTCATCACGTCGAAATAGGCCTTGGCCTCCTCATCGTCGAACCATACTAGGCTTTGGAAGCCGACTTTCTTATTCTGGTAATCGGCCAGCCGCTCGACCAGGTCCAGCCGGACCCCATCGAGCTTTCCCCGTTTGGCAAGCGCCTGGATCGCCCGCGTCTCGTCCTCGGTGAGCAGGGCAAGCTCCGCCACCCGCTTGATGCCGGCCTGCGACGCCTGGCCGCCTCCTGGCGCGGCGGGCAAGGGCTTCAGCTTGAGCCGGCGGAAGAACTCCACGCCGCGGATCCCATCCGGGTCGCGCAGCCGCAGCACCGAGTCGTCGAGCCTCACGATCTCGTCCGCCGTCCTGGTCCCCTGCTCGCCCGGCAGCCGGCTCTTCGTTTCCCGCACGAGCCGGTCCCCATCCAGTTTCCACGTGCCGCTGCTCACGCCGCCGCTCAACTGCACGAGCCCCACGTCGATGGCCGGCACGGTTGCCTCGAAAGTTCCGTCCTCAAAGAATGTGAGCCTGAGCTGTCCCTGGACCTCGCCACCCCGCGCGCCGACGCCGCCCCACACTCCGATCAGTTGCTCGCGCGGCTCCGCCTGGCGGGCCGTTCGCTCGCCGTTCTCATCGCCGGCGGCTTGCTTGCTCTGTCCGCCATCCGCGATTCGTCCGGCCTCCTGGGCCGTCAGTTGCCAGGGCGCGATCGCCATCGAGCCCAGGGCCGCCACGGCCAGCCGGCATGCCCACAGTTTTCGTCCGGACATCGAAGAATAGTGTCTCATTGCCATCAGCCTCTCTCGAAGGTTTCGATACGACCCCGCCACTCCCACCGCTGCCAGGCCGCCCTGCGGCAGCGGACCGCTCAGCGTTGACACCTTGATCAACAGCTCCGCATAGTCGGCGGCCCGCGCGCCGACCCGCAACAGCACCTGCTCGTCGCACGCCATTTCCTGCGCCATCCGCCATCTCCGCTGGGCCAGCCAGACCAGCGGATGAAAGAAGAACAAGCCGCGCACGATTGCGGCCAGCCAGTTCCAGGCCAGGTCGTGCCGCTTCGCGTGCGCCAGCTCGTGCGCCAGCACCATCTTGATCTCCGAGCGCTCCAGGCGGCTCAACAGCGAAGCCGGCAACAGCACGACCGGCCGCACGATTCCCGTCAGCAGCACCTTGCCGGCGTCTTCGACCAATCGGATCGCCGGCGCCCGGCCGAGCCCGATGCCTGCCGCTAGTTCAGCGGACAGCGTGTCGATTACCGGTTCGCCATGGGGCCGCGACCGCCGCCTCTGGCGCCGCGCCGCATGGAAATCGGCTGCCATCCGTGCGCCGTGCCACGTCACGCCGGCCAGCCACCCCAGGCAGAGCACGGGCGGGATCATTTCGCCGCCGGTCCGGCCGATTTGGGCGGCAGGCGCTGTTGTGCGGCTTTCGACTCCGGTTGACTGGCGGATACCGCGCGCGACGCTTCTGGGCGATTGTTCCGGGCCACTCACCAGACCGCTTGACATGGCATCGCCGCCGTTCGCGGGAGGCAGCAGCGGCAGTTCGATCGGCGTCTGCCACGCCACGAGCACCAGCAGCTTCAGGTAGGCCGCCCGCCACAGCCAGCACTGGATGCCGGGTGGCATCTGCGGCCACGCGCGGCACAGCAAGAGCACGGCCACGATGCCGATGCTTCCCTGCCAGCTTGCCCGCCAAAGGGTATCGGTCCAGGTCTGGGCGATTTGGACGATTGTTGTCGAGTCGCTCATGGCTCGCGTTCCTCCGGCTTGACTTTGAGTTGGCGTGCCAACTGCTTGAGCTCGCGGATTTGGGCTTCATCGAGTTGGGCCTGGTCGGTCAGATAGGCGAAGAACGGCGAGACCGATCCGCCCAATGTTCCCTCGACGAAGTCATCGACCAGGTCGGCCAGCAGGTCGCGGATGGGCAGCCTGGTGGAATAGTGGTAGCGGCCCTGGCTCCTTTTTCTCGCCAGGTATCCTTTGCGGCGCAGCCGTTCCAGCACGGTGCTGACGGTGGTGCGAGCTTGACCGGTGGTTTGTGCCACTTCCCTTGCCAGGTCGCCGGCGGTGACCGGCTGCCGCTGTTCGACGATCCGCAGCATCTCCAGTTCCCCGCGTCCCAAAACTGTCTTCCGCCTCGCCATCCGCTGGTCCTCTTGAGTTTCAAACGGCCGCCTGCCCCCCCGACTGTCTACTCTTGTCGTCAGATTCTACCGGAGTCTACAACAGTAGTCAAGAGATTTTTGTTGCCGGGGAGCCCAACGGCGCGGATGGGTCGCAACACGTATCTTGACGCGTTGAAAAATGATTGCCACGGAAGACGGGCATGGCGATAATCGGCACTTCAGCGTTCCAGCGGCAACGGGTCCCGCGGGGAGGGTGAGCCATGCAACCGTGGCATCGAAGCGTGGTGGCGGCGGCAATCGGCATCGCGTGCCTCAGTGGCTCGCCGCCGCTTGCCCGGGGCGCCGACGGCATCCAACTTGCCAAAAAAGTCCAGGCGATCTTCGAGGCCAATTGCCACCGCTGCCACGGCCAGGATGGCTCGAACGAAGGCGGGCTCAACTTCCTGCTCCGGCTGGACAAGCTGGTGGCGGGAGAACAATACATCGCAGCCGGAAAAGCGCGCGAGTCGCTCATCTACCAGCGGCTCACCGACGCCGATGCACCCATGCCGCCGGAAGGCGAAACGCCCAGGCCGAGCCCCGCCGACGTCGCTCTGGTCAAGCAATGGATCGACGCCGGGGCACCGGCTCCCAGCCAGCCCCAGAAGCGGGATTTTATCAGCGACCAGCAATGCCCAACGGCCTGCAAGGCTACATGCTGACCGACGGCGCCGGCAACCGAATCGACAAGGGGCCGACCGAGATCGTGAGCGATCCGAACCAGCCGGACCGTGCCGTGCTGAACGGCATTTCCTGCATGTCGTGCCATTTTGCGGGCATGATCGCCAAGGCCGACGAGGTCCGTGCCCACGTCGAGGCCAACCGCGCGGCCTTTCCCGATGCCGCCGAAATCGAAGCCTTGTATCCTCCGGCGGACGAGTTTGCGGCCTTGATTGCCCAGGACGCCGAGCGGTTCGCGGCCGCCCTCCAGAAGCTCGGCCAGACCAAGATCACCCGCACGGGCGAGCCGGTCTCGACGATGGCCGAGCGCTTTCAGGCCGAGATCGACCTCAAGTTGGCGGCAGCCGAATTGGGCCTGCAGCCCGACCAATTCGTCCCGGCACTTCGCAAATCGACCGATCTGACCCGAGTGCTGGGCCCGTTGAACGTGCCGGGTGGAACGGTCAAGCGCGACACCTTCGTGCAGGTATACCAGGAGGCGGCCCGGGCCTTTGGGCGGGGTAAGTCCAGACCCGGTGCCGTGTCAGCCGCGCTGGCCGCCTCCTCCTCGACGCCCGCCACTGGCCGACCCAGCCCTGCGCGAGCCGCGCCGCCCACGGCCCGGCGCGGCAAGGCGATTGCGCCTGACTCGAAGGTCAAATCCGGCGAGGTCCGCAAGTTCGAGACGCAGATCGGCTGGCCCGGCCGCGCCGTCGCCTTTTCCCCGGATGGTTCCAAGGTTGCCTTGGGCAAAATCGATCGGTCGGTGCACGTCTGGGAGATCCACACCTCCCGCCAGGTTAATCAGTGCGAGGGGCACACGGGATCGGTCGAGTGCTTGGCATTCTCGTCCAATGGCAAACGATTGGTCGCCGGCGGCCGGGACAAGGCAGTCCGGGTCTGGGACGTGGCAAGACCGGGCAACGCAAGACAACTGGCTGCTTTTTCCGGGCACAACGGCGCGGTGAACCAGATCGTCTTGTGCCCCGACAACCGGCATGCCCTTTCGTGCAGCCAGGACAAGACCGTGCGGCTCTGGGAGCTTGACAGCGGGAACGAAGTCCACGCCTTCACGGGATTCAAGCATGACGTGATTGCACTTTGGGTCTCCCGCGACGGCCGCAGTGCCCTCGCCAGCGATGGTCAGACTGCCCGGCAGTTCGACTTGAAGGGCAAGCAAGAAACCCTCGCGTTGACTCTCTCCCAATATGGCCGTGCTCTGGCGGCTGCGTTTTCTCCCGACGGCCGGATCCTGCTCCTGGCCAACGGCTACGACATGCAGATCGTTGAGACCGAGGGAGGCACGTCTCGAGGCACCATCGAGGGACAGAGCGGCCAGATGCTGTGGGACCTGGTGTTTTCACCCGATGGCCGGTTGATCGCGGCTGCGGCCAACGACGCCGTCGCCGTGTACGACCTCGAGACCCAGCGCCGCCTGACCCGTTTCGAAGGCCATACCGGAAACCTGAAGGGCTTGGCTTTCGGACACGACAACCGCCACGTCGCCTCGACCTCCACTGACGGCACGCTCCGCATCTGGCGCATCGCCGTGGACAAGCCCTAGGGTGCCCAGCCCGATTCAATCCAAGCGGATCTTCAGCCCCATGGTGTCTCTCATTGCCAGCAACGCTTCGGCGTTGCCGCGGGCGTCGTCCACCGGATGGTGCGTGTGCTTGGTTTTCCGCAGGTGCTTGAAATTCACCGAGGTGTCCTTGACCAGCCCCTTGTAGAGCGAGCCAAGGTTCGTCGAGCTGAAACCGAACGGGTTGTCCCCGACGAAATGGTGAAAGTACCAGTTGATGAATTGCCAATCGAAGCCGTTGTTGTCCGAGATGAACATGCAGCGGTTCTTGCAGTTGGCCTTCAGCCAGCCTCCGAACGACCCCATGACCGTTGACGGATCATCAAACGCCAGCGTCGCCTCGCGACTGAATCCGCTCACCGCCAGCGCCTCGGGAACGAACTTGTCCGAAATGGGCTTCAGTTGGCCATAAAAAGTGCGATCCAGTTGCGGCTCCACGACGATCGCGCCAAAGCAGATCATCGAATAGTCGCCCGGAATCGGCCCGTCGGCTTCCACGTCGACCATCACATACGGCATCGGCGAGGCTCCACTTGTTCAGTACCCTGCCCACCAGAACGCTGCCCAACGGTCCGGATCAGGCGCGGCTGGTCACTACCACGCTAACCGGTCGTGCCCGTTGGCTGCAAGGCGCGGATTCCCGCTACGACGCAGCTTGCTGGTACAGGTCGAGGAGCTGCGGCAGGCAGACGTCGAGGCTGTAGCGGCCGCGGATCATGTCGAGCCCGGCGCGGCCGAGATGGGCAAAATCGCCGGGAGAGTCGAGCACGGTCTCGGCGGTCGCGGCGAAGGCCTCGACGTCGAAAAAGTTGACCAACAGGCCGTTCTGGTTGTGCTGGATCATCTCGCGGACCGGGGCCGTGTCGGAAGCCAACACGGTGGCGCCGCAGGCCAAGGCGTCCATCAAGGACCACGATAGAACGAAGGGCACCGTCAGGTAGACGTGCAAGTCGGCGATCGACAAGAGCAAGGCCAGCTCGGCGGGCGGCACGAGGCCCGTGAAGATGAAACGCGACAGGTCGTAGTCGTCCTGCGCCAGCACCCAGTTCTTGAACGATTTGTCGCCGGTCACCTTGTGGTCGCCGCCATAACAGACCCGGTCCTCCCCCACGACGACGAACACCACGTCCCGCCGCCGCCGGCAGACGAGCCGGGCCATCTTCATGAAGATGTCGAAGCCACGCATCGATTCCATGCCCCGCGCAACGTAAGTCACGATCCGCGTGCCGGCCGGGATGTCGCGGCCCGCCACCCGGCGCGGCGCCCCCTCGACGCGTCGCCAGAGGCTGGTGTCGACGCCGTCGAAAACGACGCGGACCTTTTCGTGATACAAGGCCGGCAGCCGGTCGCGCTGCCACGTGGTGGGGCTGTAGCCCAGGTTGCAGTTGTCCAGGTCCAACAGCAGCATGGCGTTGCGGGCCCGGGCGCGGAGCCGGTCGATCTCCAGGCTGGGAAAATCGGGCCGGAAGTCCATGTCGGCCCCGCGCGGCCGGTAAAAATACTCGAAGTAGTTCACGACCGGGCAGTCGTACAGCTCGCGCAAAAACAGCGTCGACGCGAAGCCGGAGTGACCCACCACCAGGTCAGGCCGCACGTCGGGACGCTGCCGCAGCGCCTCGTACACGGCGTGCGTGTGCCAGACGGCGTTTTCGAACGTGC
>JBBDNX010000068.1:0-7729 GCA_040877345.1 Pirellulales bacterium | reverse complement strand
TTTGATCGACCTCAAGGAGCCGGCGCGCGGCTCGCTGGGCGCCCTCGACCCGGCTGTGGCGCGGCAAATCGTGCGCTCGCTCCGCGGGCGCGTCCCGCTCAGCGCGGCACTGGGCGAGCTGCTCGAGCTGCGCTCGCGCAGCCTCCGGCTGCCGGCGGGCGTCTCCTTCGCCAAGCTTGGCCTGGCCGGCTGTGCAAGCGCCGCAGATTGGCCTCGTGCCTGGCAAAGGGCCATCGAACGGCTTGGGCCGCAAGTGACGCCCGTGGCGGTCATCTATGCCGATTGGCCGCGCGTGGCGGCCCCGGATCCGCAGCAGGTGTTCGACCATGCCGTGCGGCTGCGGGCCGGCGCGCTGTTGATCGACACGTGCCTGAAGTCAGGCGGCGACCTGCTCGTGCACGCCGGGCCCGGGCAATTGCAAGCCTGGATCGAGGCGGCACGGCGGCAGTCGATGCCCAGCGTGGTCGCCGGCTCGTTGTCGCCCGCAACGATCCGGCGCCTGTTGCCTCTTGGCCCCGATTATATCGCCGTGCGGGGGGCGGCCTGCCGCGGGTCGCGGGCGGGGCCGCTCGACGGCCAGCGGCTGGAGCGCCTGGTCGACCTGGTGCGCGGGCTCCGCCGGGAGGCAGCCGAGCGATTTGCTTGACATTTTCGATTCTCGGCCAAATACTCGACTGCATCGACTTGCCACAGGAGGATTGCCGTGCCCAGCTCGGTGTTAGAAGCCATCAAGATGGGGTTGTGGGACTTCGAGCCCCACGAGGCTCGCAGCCACGAATACGATTCGACCGAGGCGCTGCCCGGTTCGCGGGAAAAGCTCGACGTGCTGGCCGAGCGCGTCAGGCGGGGATTGCCGCTTTGGCATCAACGCGACCGCCGCGACTGCGAGGATATGGACGATCTCCACTAGCCCTCGCCGAACTGGCCGCGGATGCGGCCGGCGCCGCGGGCCATCCAGCGCTGATACGCCGCGGTGGCAAACTCGATCATCCGCTGCCGCTGGGCTGGATCCGCCTCTGCGTACCGTTGCCGCACCTGCTCGACGAATTTGGCCGGCGCCGAGCCGACGCGATCGGCTAGTGGGGCGCCTCGGTTGGCTGCTACCAGGGGCCAGCCCATGACGTGGTCGATCTCGGCGTCCAAGTAGGCGCTGCGTTCGGCCGGCGGCAGCGCGAAATAAGCATCGACCTTGTCCAAGATCGAGACATACATCAGCTCGCTGAGGTTGTCGAGAAATCGCTCCTGGTCCCTTGGCGAGAGCCTGTCGAAGTCGGCCTGCCAGTCGTAGCCTTCGCCCAGCCCCTGTTCCAGCCGCCGTGCCAACTCGAGCTTCGACGACCGCGGTTGATCGCTCAAATCCTCCTTGGCCAGCCGCCGCCCCAGCCGGACATGGTCGATCACCTCGTCCCGGGGCAGATCCGACCGGAACACCCGCACCGCCGCGGCAAGCGAGATCGCCACCGCCAATACGAGCACCAGCGCCGACATCGAATCTTTGACCAACGACCGCGTCCTATGTTAAGTTGTCTGCTCGGCAGATGACCGGCAAAGTTGCCCCGCACGAAGCGCCCGCCCGATCCCCCGCCGCAAACCATCGTTTCTACATGAGGATGACCAGGATGCAGTTCGCCTCAATTATCGTCGTCTGTTTGCTCTGTTGCCAGGCCGAGCAGCGCCCGTCGGCGGGCGCCGCGGAGCTAGGCAACGATCCACAGCGCCCCTCGCCGGATGAAGCAGCCGAACAGGGCCGGGAAAAACCGGGCGAAGCGGCCCCCGCGGCGCTTCGTTGGCGCGAGCAGGCGGCGCCGCTGGTCGATGTCGCTCCCAACCGCGTCCAAGACGAGCGCGCTCGGTCAGCCGCCGAACTGCTGGCCGCGGCCCTGGCTTCGCCCGAAGGGGCTGACTTGAAAGGCACCCCTGCCACGCTGCTGGAGCTTCTATCGCCCCTGGCCGACCGGGGCCATCAGATCGAGGTCACCCATGCGTACTGGGAGCTGTCGGCGGCCATCGCCCGATACAAGATCGGGCTCGAAGAAGCGGGCCGGCTGGAAGAAATGAAGGGCGCGGCCGCCACGGGGCAGGACGCCGTCGATGCCGCTCAGTTGGCCGCCGAGCTGGCGGCTGCCGAAGCGCACTTGAACGAGGCGGAGCTCGGCATCACGGCGGCCCAGCACGAGCTGGCCCAGGTCGCACGCTTGAGGGCAGGGCAGCCGTTGCCATTGCCGGTGGATGTGCCCCATGCCGGCGCCTATCGCACGTATTTTCAGGAGATTTATGCCGGCCAAGCCGCCCCTCCCCGTGCTTTTCTGATCGATCGCTCGCTACCGCTGTTGTTGCGCTCGCTGGAGGCCCGCGCAGCCGTCGTCCAAGCGTCGGTCGACGCCGCCGATGCCGCGCTGGAGGCCTGGCGCGAGGGACGCATGCAATTGGCCCAGGTCCTTGCCGCCACGAGCGAGCTGAGCCGCCAGCGGCGGGCGTTCATCGCCACGGCGCGGTCGTACAATCGCGACATCGCCGAATACGCTTTGAGCATCGCCCCGCCGGGACTCGCGGGCCCTGAGCTGGTCGCCATGCTGATCAAGCCGTCGTCGACCGGCGCTGCTCGCCGGCAGCCGCCGGCCGCCGAGCAACCTGGAGGCGTCGAACGAGCCGGTTTCAATCAGCCGCTGACGGGCGATCCCTTCAACCAGCCGCGCCGCGGGCCCACCTTAGCGCCTCCGCGTGGTCCTGGTTCAACCGACGAAAATCGCCCCGGCTCGCAGAAAGAGGGCCGGATCGAGATTGGCGACCCCGCGGCTGACAGCGATACGGACGCGGACGCCGACGGCGACGAATCCCAAGATGAGCCCGCGCGCCAGACCGATTCAGACGCGGACCCGGACCAGTCGGCCGCGAGCGCCCCGGCGCAGCCCGATCAGCGATCGTCAGCAAGCCAGGGCCGTCGCGCCCTGCGCGCACCGCGCGGGAACGGCCTCGCGGAAGCCGACACGCCGGGACTCTACGACGCGCTAGGCGACTTGAAGCCGGCCCGCCGCGCCCAGCAACTCGCTTCGCTGCTCCACTGGGACCGCGACCTGCCCGGCCAGGACGCCTCGCAGCTCGATCTCGCTGCCTGTCTGTCCTGGGCCGCCGGCCTCGATCGCCGCGTGATAATCGAGTCGTACTGGCAAGCCCGCCAGCGGGCGGCCGAGTATCAGCTCGCCTCGCAGCGGGCCGAGCAGTTGGCCGGCCTTGGCTCGGCCGCGCTGCGCCATCGCCAGGTCGACGGCCCGGAGGCCATGCTGCGTCTGAGGGCGGCCCAACTGGCGAGCGAGGCCGACCGGACGGACGCACACGTCAGCCTGGCCGCCAGCCAGTTTGCACTGCTGGTCGCGGGCCGGCAGCCGTTGGGCGGTCCTTGGCCTTTGCCCAGCACTCCGCCGCACGGGGGCAGCTACCGGCTCAAGCTGGAGGCCCAGCCGCAAAGCCTTGTCGAGTCGCCCCCCGTCCAGCGCGCGGCGAACACCATCCCCGCCCTGCACGAACTGCTCGAGCAGCGGGCCGCCGCCGTCGTGGCGGCCGATCGAGCGCGGGCGCACATCACTCGGCAGTACGAGTCGTCGGGGCGCTCGCTCGACCGGGTGCTCCAAGCGATCCGGCGGCAGTCGGACGAATCGCTCGCCTTCCTTGCCGCACAAACCAGGTACAACCTCGGCATCGCCGACTATGTGCTGGCCGTGCTCTCGCCCGAAAAGCCCGCCGATGTCATACTGAAGGCCCTGGTGGTGTCCAAGCCGCACCAGGGCGCGGGCCAACGATAGCGCCCCGATCGCCGCGGCGACATCGAAAAGCGCACCGGGCGCGCAAGCGGATCGGCTCTGTCCTCCTCGACCCCGTTCATCCGGCATCTTGATGCACATGGCACCCCTCGCCAGTACCGTTCTGCCCCAGCGGCCGTTGCGTCCGGCCCCTCTGCACATCGGTCCGCTGCTGGTCGATCCGCCGCTGTTGCAGGCGCCGATGGCCGGGTTCACCAATTACGCCTTTCGGCAGATCGTACGGCAGTTCGGCGGCGTGGGCTTGCAAGCCACCGAGATGATCAGCGCCCGCGGCTTCCTGGCCATCGACGAGCGGCTACAGGAATTTCCCGATCGGCTTTGGGGCGTTCACGACGAGCCCAGGCCCTTGGCCGTGCAGATCTGGGACAACGATCCGGCCGCCATGGCCGCCGTGGGCGCTCGCCTGGCCCACGAGCTGCGCGTCAGCGTCGTGGACATCAACTTCGGCTGCCCCGTCAAGCAAGTGACCGTGGCCGCACACAGCGGTTCCTACCTGCTGCGAGATCCCCAGCGTGTGGGGGCCATTGTCGAGCGGGTCGTTGCGGCCTGCGCGCCGACGCCCGTCACCGCCAAGATCCGGCTGGGCTGCACGCGCGACAACATCACCGCCGTCGAAATCGCCCAGGTCGTCGAATCGGCCGGAGCCGCCGCGCTCACCGTGCATGGCCGCACTGCCCAGGACTTTTTCAAGGGATCGGCCGACTGGGACCGCATCTCGGCCTTGAAGGGGCACTTGAAGCGGATCCCGCTGATCGGCAACGGCGATCTCGATTCACCTGAAAAAGTGGTCGAGGCTTTCGCCCGCTACGATGTAGACGGCGTGATGATCGCGCGTGCGGCCCTGGGCAAGCCGTGGTTGTTTCGCCAGGCCCAGGCGGCCTTGGAGGGCCGCCCGGTTCCGCCCGATCCGACACTCGCCCAAGAGCGCGATCTGCTGATGCACCATTACCGGCTGGTCGTCGAGCGCTTCGGCGAGGAAAAGGCGACGGTGCTGATGCGCAAATTCGCCTGCTGCTATGCCCAGGGCCGGCCCGGCGCCCGGGAGTTCCGGACCCATGCCTCGCGGGTGACCACGCCGGCGGAGTTCTATCGGGTGGTAGAGCAGTACTTTCCCAGCCTCTCCGCCGCCGCGGTCGCCTGAACGCTTCAATCGCCTAAACGCTTTCGTATAAAGGAATTATGTCTTTAATCTTCACCTTTGCTATTTTTCGCATATTGCATTGCCAAAAATGCAACAATTGATATGATTCTTTGGTGGATGCAAGCTTTGCGAAAGGTTGCGATGAGCACCGTATCCGAAACGTCCGACTCTCAATTGGTCGACTTGTTGCGCCAGCAGGGCTCCTTGAGCATCGCCCAAATCGCTGATGCCATGGGGGTTACGCCCACTGCCGTTCGGCAGCGGCTGAGCCGGCTGATGGTGCAGGGCCTGGTAGAGCGGAGCCTCGCTGACCGAGAGGCGGCCCGCGGCCGTCCGGGCCACCTGTATTCGTTGACCGAAAAGGCACGCCGGCAGGCCGGTTCGAACTACGGCGACCTGGCCATGATGCTTTGGGAGGAGATCCGTTCGGTCAAGGACCCCGCGGTTCGCCGTGGGCTGTTCGAGCGGATCGCCGGGGCGATGGCCAGGCTCTACGCCGGCCAGGTTGAAGGGGCGGACACGCAGGCGCGGATGGAATCGCTGACTCGCTTGTTCGCCGATCGGCGGGTGCCGATGCGGGTCGATGGTTCGCCCGAGCTGCCCGTGCTGACCGTGTTGGATTGCCCCTACACGGAGCTGGCCGAGCAGGATCGCGGAATCTGCGCCGTGGAAAAGATGTTGTTCGCCGAGTTGCTGGCGGCTCCGGTACGGCTGTCGCAATGCCGGTTGGAAGGCCACAACTGCTGCCAGTTCGAAACCAATTGAAACTCGGCCGCTTATGCCTACACTCATCAGTTTCACTTGTTACTTCGTGATGCACGCACCGGACAACATTCAGGAGCGGACGACCGAAACATGACCAAGCCTTGGATTGAAGGGCGATTCGAAGAGAACGCGTTCACGACCACGGTCGAACAGGCCATCAACTGGGCGCGGCAGTCCAGTATCTGGCCCATGACGTTCGGCCTGGCCTGCTGTGCCATCGAAATGATGGCCACCGGCGCCAGCCGTTACGACATCGACCGCTTTGGGGCGGGCGCGTTCCGGGCCACGCCGCGGCAGGCCGACCTGATGATCGTGGCCGGCACGGTCACCTACAAGATGGCCAGCCGCGTTCGCCGGCTTTACAACCTGATGCCCGACCCGAAGTTCGTGATCGCCATGGGCGCCTGCACGGTGGGCGGCGGGCCGTACTTCAAGTGGGGCTATCACGTCTGCAAGGGCGTGGACCTCGTGGTGCCAGTCGACGTGTACGTGCCCGGCTGCCCGCCGCGGCCGGAGGCGCTGCTGGAGGGTTTGATGCGGGTCCAGGACAAGATCAAGGGACACCGGATCGCCAGGGGGCCGGCTGCCGACGGCGCGGCCAGGGTGCAGTTGGACGACGAGCTGCCCATCCCGCACCACTCCGGTTACGTGGCCGTCGAAGAGCGGCAGCCCTTGTTTGACCATCAAAAGATCACCGGCTGAGAGAATCCGACGAGAACCAATGACTGATACGCTGACCATCTCCGATCTGCACGTCGCCGTGGAGGGCAAGAGCATCCTCAAGGGGGTGGATCTTGTCATCGCGCGGGGCGAAACGCATGCCCTGATGGGTCCCAACGGCTCGGGCAAGAGCACCTTGGGATTTGTCATCATGGGACACCCCGGCTACGAGGTGACCCGGGGCAGCATCGAGCTCAACGGCGCCGACGTCTTGGCGATGGAGCCCAACCAGCGGGCCCGCGCCGGCATCTTTTTGGCCTTCCAGCGGCCGATGTCGATCCCGGGGGTCAAAATGGCCGATTTCCTCCGGCACGCCGCCACCAACGTCCGCCGGCCCACCCGCAAGGAAGGCGAAGAGCTGATTCCCATGCGCGAGTTCCGCAAGGAGCTCAAAGAAAAAATGGCACAGCTCCGCATGGACCCGGAGTTCGCCCGCCGCTACGTCAACGACGGCTTCTCCGGCGGCGAGATGAAGCGGGCCGAGATCCTGCAAATGGCCATGCTCTGTCCCAAGTTCGCCATCCTCGACGAAACCGACAGCGGCCTGGATGCCGACGCCGTGCGGCTGGCCAGCCAGAGCATTGCCGAGATCGGCGGCGACCAGATGGGCATCCTGATCATCACCCACCACGACAAGCTGCTCGAACACAACACGCCCGACTTCACCCACGTGATGCTGGGAGGCCGCATCGTCGAAACCGGCGGACCGGATTTGCCCACGAGTGGCCCGGAACTTGCCGCCGAGCTGCACCAGCACGGTTACGACCGGATCAGGGCGGCCCATCCCGAGGCGGCCGCCGACGAAGAAGCAATGAAAGAAAAGCAGGCAGTTCCGCAGGCCGTTTAAGGCCTCGCCACGAACACCAGGCACGCAAAAGCACCGAAGGACCCATCATGGCCACCGACGCAAAAACCGAAAACTTCGAAGTCGGTCTGGGCGAAATCAATAAGTACGACTTTCGCAACGACGAGAAGTACATCTTCAAGAGCCGCAAGGGGCTCGATGCCCAGATTGTCCACCAAATATCGGACATGAAGAACGAGCCCGACTGGATGCGCGATTTCCGGCTCAAGAGCCTGGAGATCTTCAACTCCAAGCCCACCCCCAAGTGGGGCGGCAAGATCGACCTCGACTTCCAGGACATCTACTACTACATCAAGCCCTCGGACCACCAGGGACGGACGTGGGACGACGTGCCCGAGGATATCAAGACCACCTTCGACAAGCTGGGCATCCCCGAAGCCGAGAAAAAGTTCCTGGCCGGCGTGAAGGCCCAGTACGAGA
>JBBDNX010000067.1:0-7788 GCA_040877345.1 Pirellulales bacterium | reverse complement strand
GGCCCGGCCCAAGCTGGCCGGCTGTGGTCCACTCGCTCCGCGAGTGGTGGATGCCGACCGGCTGGCCAGCCTGCTGTTGATCGATGCCGACCGTCTTCCCCCCGACGCGCAGGCCGAGCTGGCCGGCTTTCTCACGCTGGCCGATCTGCCCGTGCGGATCATTTCGACCACGCGGCGGCCCTTGACCGAGCTTGCCGAGCAGAAGACTTTTCGGCCCGACCTGGCTTCGCTATTGAGCACACTGGTGATCGAGATTCCGCCGCTGGCCGAGCGGCTGGACGACTTGCCCCTGTTGGCGCAGTGGTTTCTGGAGCAGGCCAACAGCCGCGGCCCCAAGCAGGTAGGCGGCTTTACGCCCGATGCGTTGGACCGGCTGCACGGCTACGCCTGGCCGGGCGGCGTCAGCGAGTTGGAAGCGTTGGTCAACGAGGCGCACGCCCGGGCCGAGGGTCACGAGATCATGCCGCGCGACTTGCCCCCGCGGATCGACCTCGCCGCCGAGGCGTCCGCCCGTCCGCGCAAGCTGGAAGAGGTGATCGTGTTGGAGGAGTTCTTGGGCCGCATCGAGCGCGAGCTGATCGAGCGCGCCTTGAAGCGTGCCAAGGGCAACAAGACCAAGGCCGCCCGCCTGTTAGGCATGACCCGTCCCCGCCTCTACCGCCGTCTCGTCCAACTCGGTTTGGAGAAGTAATGCCGTGAGACGCAACCAGGCCCGCCGGTTCGCGGCCAGGAGGGAAAAGCTTAGAGCCCTGGCGGAAGCAGAACGGAATGATGCATCTTCAACCACTCGATCACGTCGCTCCGTAGTTGCTTGACGGCGTCCTACAGATCGGTTGCTGTGTGCGTCAGCACTTTGGCCCGCCCTCGCCAAGCCTGCGGATCGCCTTCGCCGTCGAGGCGTCCGCCGTCGTCGCAGACCAGGCACACCAGCGATCCGACGGCTGCTTTACGCGTCGACGAGGGCGTAGACCTTCGCCTCCCAGGCAAAGATCGGCTCGCGCCCGACCCACTGGCCGGGGACATCGCGTCCTTGCGTTATCTCGCGCCAGTTCTTGCCGGCAGGGGTGGCCGGCCAGTTGTGCACGCGATACTCGGCGCCCGGGCTGGCTGGGTTGGCCGTGACAAAGTCAGAAAAGTTGGCGACGACGACCACCTGCTCGCCGCTGCCGGGCAGGCCGCGGCGCCAAACCACCACGCGTTTGCCATCGTTGAAATCGACATGGATGAAATCGGTGTCGTTGACGGAGAGCGCATCGCAGGAAGCGCGGAACTTCACCAGCCGCGCGACGTAGTCGAAGACGCGGCGCCGGAAGGGCTCCTCAAGACGCTCGTAATTTACCGCGTCGCGCTGCTTCGGCGGATGAGCGACGCTCAAGTCGTGCTCGTCCGCGAACTCGTCGCCCGCAAAGATCATCGGGATCCCGACCGCGGTCAGCAGGCAGGCGAAGGCGAGCTTGATGCGCTCCTCCGTGAAAACGATGCCGTTGTTCTGAAGGAAATTGAAGAGCCGCTCGTTGCGGAAGCCTTCCACATCGTGGCTGCCGACGTAATTCACCGCCTCCGCCCCATCGCGAAAACCGATCGACCGGCAGTCGATCAGCTTGCGAATCGACCACTCGAAACTTGGCTCCTCGTCGTCGTTGCGGCCCCGAATGGCGTTGCGGACCATGCGCTTGAAGTCCTCGTTCCAAAGCCCATCGAGCCGGTGCTGCCTGAGCAAGTCGATCGGCACGGAAAGCTCCTCGCCGACCACGAGGAACTCGCCGGGCGCCCCGCCGCTTTCTTGCCAGGAATGCCGAGCCAGGTCCTTGAACTCCCCCACAAAATCCCAGTTGGCGACGTTGTTGACGCTGTCCATGCGGACGCCGTCGATGGCGAAGTCCGACATCCAGCGCAGCAGGCAGGCCTTCATCAACTGCCGCGCCGGAGAAATGGCGCCGGCCTGGCCGTCGACAGGATCGTAGCCGGATGCGGTGCCAGCATAGCGCCAAAGCCGGCCGCCGAAGCCGTTGCGCGTGCCTTGCCCGCTGGATTGCTGCGTGTCGGGATCGTGCGGCGTGAGCTGCGGATCGATGTGGAACTCGGGGAAGTTGATGTTCTCCATCGCCGCGCGCGTGCCGAAGGCCATCACCACGTCGATGACGAAGCGGATGCCGAGCGCGTGGCAGGCGGTGACGAGCTTGACAAGATCGGTGTTCGACGTCGGCGAGGAGTTGCCGCTCGGAAAACCGAGATCGAAGTCCGGCGCGAAGTAGTTGCTTGTGGCGTAACCCCACTCGCGCTCCACGAAGCTGTCGGCGGGCGGCAAGAGCTCGAGCCCATTGATGCCAAGCTCCTGCAGGTGGCTGCGGCCCGGCTGCAACGCCGGTAGGGCGGCGAAGTTCATTGCCTCGGCATCCGCGTCCACGAGCGCAAGCACGTCGCGGAAAGTGCCGACGCCGATCTGCGGATCACCGTGGACGTTGGTCTTCGTCCACGAGGTCGGCAACTCATAAATGACCAGCCGGTTGTTCGGTTTCGCCTTGCCGGGCGCGATCGCCGGCGGCGGAGTCAACGTCTCACCGCCCGCATCACAGGGGACGAGCTGACCGTTTTCGAACTTTACCACCGCCGCCGGATCCTGGTCGTCGGCGTCGTACGGCGCGGGCAGGCGCTCAGCGAGCAAGCGCCAATCCACCGTAAACGCAGTCGGGTCGGTACACAAGATTCGGCGCCCGCCGCGAAACGGGTTGCTGTCGCTGACTTCGAACCAGTAGTGATAAACCGACCCGTCCGTGAGACCGCACGAAGCGACGTTGATGCCCCACAGGTCTGAATGCTGGGCCATCTGTTCGAGATCGAATTCCTGGCGGTTGGCGAGCGTCGGCGGGTTGCCGGCCTGGAACTGGCCGATCACGAGCTTGGGTGCGATTTGCGTATTGTGCGGGCGCCAAAGAACGAACGCGGTTGTCTTAAGCCCGAAGAGATGAGCCATGCGCGCCTCAGGCGATGCTAAGATCGAACGAGGGCGTGTCTCCTTTGAGAAGTTCAAACGAGAATCGCCCGTCGCTCTGCTTCTTCCGATCGCTCAACTGCTTTTGCAGCTCTTTCATGTGCTCTTTTGCCGCGGAATTCTCCGTCGCGCTGTCGCTGCTGTTGAACCAGAACCTGAATGCGCCGGCGGCTTTGGGATGGGTCGCGGCGAAGGGGACGCCGGCCAGACGTGAATCGAGAATCAAGGCGATGACCCGCAGATCGGGGTTCTCGTGCTTGCCGTTGCCACAAAAGATGTAATGGTCGGCCGTGACTCGCTTCACGAACTCCTCGTCGATGTTGTGCTCCGAGCCATGATGCTGCATTTTGAGCGCGTCGACGTGCATGCGGCCCTGACCGTCGGTCTTCCCGTGGAACTCGAGTCCCTTCAGGATGTCGCCGGCGTGGCCGTCGCCGGTCAAGAGCAGCGTCTTCTTGCCTTCCTCGACGAACACGTTAACGCGCACGCCTTCGGCCATCTTCAACAGCTTCGGAGGTGGCGGCGGCGCGACCAAACTCTGCGTAACGGTAACCGGCTCCATGCCTCGCAGAACGGGCAGCCCGTCTGCCACGCCCGGCTCGACGGTGATCGAGGCGGACAATTCGGCCCGGACGGCGTTCACCTCCGCCGAGCAGTCGGCAATCATGCGGAGCTTGGGCTGGACTTTGCGTTTTTCGTCGCCAAGAGGATTGGGCATGCAACGTACTCCCGGCGCCGTCGAGATGCCGGTCCGAAAGAAGGACTTGCACCCAAAGTAGGGCCCCCCGTTCGGAGTGTCAAACGGCAGGCGGAGATGCCCCAAGCCGGTTCACTCGCTCCACGCGAAGTTCAGGCCGGGCGGTCTTTGCGCTTGAGCTTCGACTCGTTGTCCTGGATGAACGCTCGGATCTGGTCGCCGAAGTCCAACAACCGCTGCCACTGCTCCAGGTACAAAGTCACCGGCATCCGCTGCAGGCCGTAGACGCTCACGGCCCCCTTCTCGCTGACCTTGCAGTACAGTGTGCCCCGCTTCGGCTCGATCTCGGCCAGCATCCGCGAGGCGTCGTCCACGGCAATCTCGCCCGAAGCCAGCTTTTTCAGGATCTCGTCTTTGTTCATGGTCGCTCCCTGTCTGGATCAATCCGTCCAGTGTAGCGATGCCCCGGCGTTGCAGCCAGCGGCGGCAGGGCCCGATGCCGTCGAATGGCCTGCCGGGAACGTGCGACAGGCGCGTCGATGCCGGTAGCGATTGATCGGCATGATCACGCCTGCTCTATTGGCCCGCTTTGGCCGGTTGTCAGGCGTATCAGGCGGTCCTATGATGCAGGGACATGCATCCGGGAACGCTGGTCTTTTGCGAAGCGAGCGGAAATTGGGCGGCTGCCTGGCGGCGGTGCTGGGAGATGCAGGCGGGCCCCGATCCGCGAGAGGTGCGCGTCGTCGAGACGCGCAGCGTGGCCGAGTGCCGCGAGGCGATCGAGTCGGGGGCCGGCGGCTTCCTGGCGATCGAGTTGACCGCGCCCAAGTGCGACGCCGTGCTCGAGTTGCTGCTGCATGTCGGCGGGCAGCAGGGCCAATGGCCGGCGGCCGTGATGGCGGACCGCGGCATGAAAGCCTATGAGTGGCTGGCACGCGAGCTGGGGGCCGTGCATTTTGTGACTTCCCACCGTGGCCTGCCGGCGCTCTGCCCCTGCGTGCGGCGGTACTTCGAACCGTTGCCCGGTCCGGCGATGGGGACCGCCGAGCGGATCTGGTCCATGCTGCCCTGGGAAAACTGAAAGGAACGAAATGCCTGCTGAACCGACCCAGACCGAAGTCCTCCAGGCGCTTTCGGAAATGAAGGACCCGGAGACGGGCCGCGGCCTGACGCAGCAGGAGCAGGTCCGCGACGTCCGTGTGGACGGGCGGTCGCTGTCGTTGACGCTTGCCCTCACGACGCACAGCGCCCCCTTGTGGAAAGAGGTGCAGGCCCAGTGCGCCGGGCTGCTCAAGAGCCGGTTTCCCGCCTTGGAGCAGGTGGAGGTGGAACTGGCCGTACACCACAGGCCACCGCTGAAGCTGGGTGAGATCGGCCTGGCGGCCAAAAGCGTGATGGCCGTCGGGTCGGGCAAGGGAGGCGTCGGCAAGAGCACGATTGCCGCCAGCATGGCCTACGGGCTCAAGCAGGCCGGCTGCCAGGTGGGCCTGATGGATGCCGACGTGTACGGCCCCAGCATTCCACACCTGATCGGCATCAACCAGCGCCCCGAGATCGTCGACAAGCGGATCCAGCCGATCGAGCTCGACGGCCTCAAGGTGATGTCGATGGGTTTCCTGGTGCCGCCCGGCGAGGCGGTGGTTTGGCGAGGGCCGATGCTGCACGGCGCCATCACGCAATTCCTCCGCGACACGGCCTGGGGCGAGCTGGATTACCTGATCATCGACATGCCCCCGGGAACCGGCGACATCGCGCTGACGCTGTCGCAGTTGTTGCCGCTCACCGGAGCGGTGGTGGTCTGCACGCCGCAGGATGTGGCCTTGCTGGATGCCGTCAAGGCGATCGCCATGTTCCGCAAGGTGAACATCCCGGTGTTGGGGATGGTGGAGAACATGAGCTACTTCCTCTGCCCGGACAGCGGCAAGCGGTACGACATCTTCGGCAGCGGCGGGGCCAAGCGGCGGGCGGCGGAGCTCGACATCCCCTTCCTGGGCGAGGTGCCCATCAACATCCAGATCCGCGTCAACGGCGACGAGGGGCGGATCGCCGGCAATTTCTCGTCGGAGGCCGGCGGCGAGTACTTCGAATCGATTTGCTACAACCTGGTGAAGAACCTGGCCGAGAGCCGCCGCGAGTCGCCCCCCCTGCCGTCGTTGCCGGTGCTGTGAAGTAGCGGACGGCGGTCAGAAGTCAGAGGTCAGAAGTCAGAGGAGTGGCACTGCTTGGAGGTCCCGGCGTGTCGGGACCGAGAAGCAGTGATGCCCTGCCTCAGTCGGTATAAGGTAAGACCGCATAAATGCGGTCACTACGAACCTTCCTTCAATAGAGCGAGATGGTGGTGCCGTCCGGCAGCAGGCCGCTGGGCTGGGCGCTGCGCCGGGGGATGCCAAACCACCAGCGCAGCTCGGGCGCCAGCAGCCGGAGGTAGAACCAACGCGAGAACGACGAGGAGGCCGGGGCCGGAAGCGCCTGCTGGGCCCACGATCCGAGCAGCTCGCACCAGGCCGCGGGCGAGTGGCCCAGCTTGATGTGGATCGGGTCGAGCCCGTACCACTCCGCGCGATGCTCGACCAGGCAGCAGCCGTGCTCCCGCGCCAGCCGGCAGAGCCGCTCGTCCAGCGCCAACGCCCGCCGAGCCACCTCGTCGAATGCCAACCGGCACATCGGGAAGAACAGCGCCCGCATCAGCCGGAATTGCCAGGGGGCCACCGTTTCCAGGTTGGCCACCGGCATGCGGGTCATCACGATCCGGGCTTCGATCCGCGCGAGTCGTTCCAGACACGTCTCGACCCAACTGGCGATCCGCTCGACGGGAACCTCGTAGAACAGGTCGTTCCCCACGTCGGTCAATAGGGCCGCGGCCGGCCCGCGGGGCCGGTCGGCCAGCGCCCGCCACAGGCCGCATTCGACGATGCCCGGCAGCCCGCGGCCCAGGACGGTGCTGCGTTGGCCGTACGAGCGGCCATGCCCCATGGCCGCCAGCACGTCGAGCGGGCGGCCCCAGGTGAGCGAGGCGGTCTCGACGACGGTGGAAATGCCGCGAGTCAGGTTGCTCGCGCCCAGCAGCACGAGGCGGCGGTCGGGGGGTGTAACGTCGGGTGGGCCGAGCGGACCGGCGCTTACCATCCGCGGTCACCATAGTCGCCGTAGCCGCCGCCTGAGACCTGTTGGAGCAGCCGGTAATTGATGTACGCCAGGACGCCGAACATCACGGCGATGAAGATCTCCTCGTACTTCAGCAGCCCCGCCGCGGCCACGAATATCGCCACGGCGATCGACACCACGAGCGACTGGCGCAGGCCGTCGTGAGGCCGGTACTTTTCGAAAAGCGTCTGCGACACCCGCCCGCCGTCCAAGGGGAAAACCGGCAGCAGGTTGACCAGGCCCCAGGTGATGTTCACCTGAAACAGCATGTCCAGAGCGGTATAGAGCTTTTCGAGCTCGATCTGCGGACGGGACGAGCCGATTTCAAAACTGAGCCACGAACCGAGCATCGAACGGTGCTGGAACCCATAGCCGCTCAGGTAGATGGCGGCGGCGATCAGGGCGGCAAACAGAAAACCGGCGGCCGGACCGGCCAATGAGATGATGATCTGAGACGCCGAGTCGCTCTCGTCCCTAGTCCGGTACGGCTCGAAGCCGCCGTAGCGCTCGTCGGGCACGGCCAGCCCGCCGAAGTGGTAGAGCACGATGTGGCAGTCGCGGCCGAAATAGCGGAAGGCCAGGGCGTGACCCAGCTCGTGGATCAGAATCGAAACAAAGACAACACACATCCAAAGGACGATCTCCCAAGGAGGGGTGTCTCTCCGCGCCGAGAGCAGGATGGCGACCAGCCAGAAAAAAGGATGCACCCGGACTGGGAAGCGGGCGACCTGGAAGTTGAGGTCGTATGCGGTGCGTGGGGGTTCGGCCGAGATCACCGTTTTTATCCATCGATGTCGACAGCGCGGGCGAGTGTCTCCAACATAGCGGGCCGGCGGATGGCGGCAAGTGGCGGAAGAACGATGAGGGGAAGCAGGACGGGCGAACGGGCGATACGAGGCTCCGCCTCGTCTGCCTCCTGCCTCCTGACCCCCCCCCCCCCCCCCCAGCCCCCCCG
>JBBDNX010000066.1:0-7830 GCA_040877345.1 Pirellulales bacterium | reverse complement strand
GGGCTCGGCGTGCGGCGTTCACCGGATGGTCGGCGAACAGCGCAACGCTCTCGCTCATCAGGCAGTTCAAAAGCTCGCCGCCGGGACCCCGAGGATAATCGTCCAGCACCGATTTGTCGGTCAAATCGTGCGGCGGCGTGGCACGCGTATCCGAGGTGAAGGGCGCCGGCTTCTCGCCAGCCCGGTAGATCAACAGGTTCCGATAGCTGACGCCGGGGACGAACTCCAGATGCCCCGTACCAGCGGCCTGCCCAGTGCCCAGTGCTTGCGCAGTACAGAGTGCCTGCTGGGCCGTGGCCAACAACTGCCGGGCTTCTTCGCTGGAGATATGACCGGCGGTGAAATCGCGCATCGTCTGGTCTTCGATCGTGACCAGGTTCAGCCGGATGGCCCAGTCATTGGCCCCCAGCGCGATTCCCTGCGCGGCGGCCTCCAAAGGAGCCCGGCCGCTGAAATGAGCCAGGGGATCGTACCCCAGCAGGCTCAGGTTGGCCACGTCCGATCCGGGAGGCAGCGACGCGGGCACGTGGTTGGCCCGCCCGACGACGCCCGCCGCGGCGATCGCGTCCATGTGTGGAATGTGCGCCGCCTGCAAGGGGGTGCGCCCTTCCAATACCCCTTGCGGTTCGTCGGCACAGCCGTCGGGAATGATGATCGCGTACTTCACTATCAATCTCGAATCCGCATCCGGGCGCTGCCCGGGCGCACGCAGAGCAGGCGGTTGATCTCGTCCAAGGCCGCGGTGGTAGCCCCCTCGCTCGTGCGGTGCGTGATGATTACCAGCGGCACGACGGCCGCCTCGGCCGACGGCGGCTCGTGCTGGATCACCGAGGCAATCGAGATGCCGTTGCGGCCCAGCGCGCCCGTGATGGCCGCCATGACGCCCGGCCGGTCCTCGACGTTGAACCGCAGATAGAATCGGCCGCAGACGTTGGCGTACTGGCGTGCGGCGACGCGGGCCTCACGCTGCGACCAAAGCTCCAGCGTGCGGAAGGTGATGGCGGCGCGGCCCACGACCGTGTCGATCAGGTCGGCCACCACGGCCGAGGCGGTGGGCATCTGTCCGGCGCCCAGTCCGTGGAAGAACACGCGTCCCACGGCATCGCCGACCACGGCGATGGCGTTGTAGGCTCCGCGGACTTCGGCCAAGGGCGTGCCGATTTTGACCAGCGTGGGCCAGACGTGCAGCTCGAGCCCTTCGTCCATCAGATCGGCGGCGGCCAGGAGCTTGATGCGGTAGCCCAGCTCCCTGGCGTAACGGAGATCGGCGGGGTCGAGCGTGTCGATTCCGCGTCGAGGGATCTCGCTCCAGTGCACCCGCGCGCCGAAGGCCAGGTGCGCCAGGATGGCCAGCTTCTGGGCCGAATCGGTGCCGTCGACGTCCATGCTGGGGTCGGCCTCGGCATAGCCCCGCCGCTGCGCCTCGGCCACCGCGGTGGCGTAGTCGACGCCTTCTTCTTCCATTTGGGTCAGGATGAAGTTGCTGGTGCCGTTCAGGATGGCGGTCAGCGACTCGATCTGGTTGGCCGAGAGGCACTGGCTGATGTTGGCGATGATCGGGATGCCGCCGGCCACCGAGGCCTCGAAGGCGATCGAGCGGCCCAGCTCGCGGGCCAGGTCGAACAGTTCGGGCCCATGTTCGGCGAGCAAGGCCTTGTTGGCGGTCACCACGTCCTTGCCGCTTTCGAGCAGGGCCACCATGATCGACCGGGCGGGCTCCAGGCCTCCCACGAGGTGCGCCACGGCCTTGATTTCGGGGTCAGCGGTGATCCGCGCCAGGTCGCTGGTGAGGATGCCGGCGGGCAGGGTGCAGTCGCGAGGCCTGTTCGGGTCGCGGACGACCACCTGCTGGAGCCACAAGGTGCGGCCGGCGTGCCGGGCCGTTCGGTCGCCGTAGTCGAGCAACAGGCGTGCAACTCCCGACCCGACCGTTCCCAGCCCGACGATGCCGACTTTGGTGAGGTCATTGGTCATTGGTCATTGGTCATTGGTCATTTGTTTCGCCGGAGGCGGACTTTCAGCTACGCCTCATCGCCCTGTTTCCTCTGCATCTCAAGGAAGAGAGCCCAACCAACGCGAAACCGGTCATCGTAGGTCGGTTTGGCGTGGCTCGTCAAGGCGGCCGGACCGTCCCAGGCGTCGCCGGGCGCGGCGGCTCCATTGGAAGTGTTGCACCGGTTTGGCGGCGTTGCGGGCGGAGCTTTTCGGCGGCCGTATTTGCTTGAAGCCCTTCGAGTTGCGGCGAGCGGTTGGAACTTATTTAGGGCCGCTTGCGGTTGCCAAGCGTGAGCTATGCTTTTTCAGCACATGTTGCAGCCACGCCTCTGATCAACGCCAGTTTGCAGACCATGGTCAAGAGCTTACCGACGACGGCACGGCCGGGCGACAAGAGCCAGGAATCGGACTTCGAGGACCTGAAGCGCCGGATCCACAGCAAGCTCGTCGACAAGCTCGACATGACCAAGGTCGGCGACCTGGAAGGCGACGTGCTGCGGCGCGAGATCCGCCTGGTCGTCGAGCACCTGAGCGACGCCGAGGACACGCTGCTCAACCGCAGCGAGCGCGAGCGGCTGGTCGACGAGGTGCTGGACGAGACATTCGGCCTGGGCCCGCTGGAGCTGCTGCTGAAGGACTCGACGATCAGCGACATCCTGATCAACGGCCCCAAGAACATCTATGTCGAACGCCGCGGCAAGATGGAAAAGACCAACGTGGTGTTCCGTGACAACGCGCACCTGATGCAGATCATCGACCGCATCGTGTCGCGCGTGGGACGCCGCGTGGACGAAGTCTGCCCGATGGTCGACGCCCGCTTGCCGGACGGGTCCCGCGTGAACGCCATCATCCCGCCGCTGGCCCTGGACGGTGCCTGTGTCTCGATTCGCCGATTCGGCGCGAATCCGCTCAAGCTGGAGGACTTGCTCAACTTCAAGGCCTTCACGCCCGAGATGGTGATGCTGCTGGAAGGCTCGATCAAGGCCCGCTTGAACATGATCATCTCCGGCGGCACGGGCTCCGGCAAGACGACGCTGTTGAACACGCTTTCCAGCTTCATATCGAACCACGACCGCATCGTGACGATCGAGGACGCCGCCGAATTGCAGCTCCAGCAGGACCACGTGGTCCGGCTGGAGACCCGGCCGCCCAACATCGAGGGTAAAGGCGCGATCACGGCCACCGACCTGGTGCGCAACGCCCTGCGTATGCGGCCCGAACGGATCATCATCGGCGAGTGCCGCGGGCCGGAAACACTCGACATGCTGCAAGCGATGAACACCGGTCACGAGGGTTCGTTGACGACGCTGCACGCCAACACGCCGCGCGACGCCCTGGCCCGCATCGAGACCATGATCGCGATGGCCGGCTTCGAGCTGCCGCTCAAGGCCATGCGGCAGCAGGTTGCCAGCGGCGTGGACCTGATCATCCAGGCCAACCGCCTGCAGGGCGGCCCCCGCAAGATCACGCACATTACCGAGGTCCTCGGGATGGAACAGGAAACGATCGTCATGCAGGACATTTATCACTACGTGCAGGACGGCATCGACGAGAAGGGCCGTGCCTACGGCAAGTTCGAGGCCACGGGAATCCGGCCCAGCTTCATGGACCGGCTGGAATCGGCGGGCGTGCGCCTGCCGGCCAGCGCCTTCCGACAACGTGTCATGCTGGTGGACTAACTATGAACCCTCTGTTTATTTCCATTGCCGCGTTCGTGGCCGTGGCCGCCCTGGTGGGGGCGGTGGCGATGTTCCTCCGCGACCGCTCCGGCACCAAGATCGAGGACCGCCTTGACGTGCTGACCGGAGCTGGTGGCGCGTCCTCGTCGAAGGGCTCGGTGCTGAAGAACACGGTGCTCTCGCACCCGCTGGATGCCGTCCCCGGCGTATTCGAGGGGATCGTGGCCCGCATCGAGCGTCTCAAGCTCCTCTTCGACCAGGCCGATACGTCGTTGACGGCCCCCAAGTTCTTCGCCATTTCCGCAGCTCTCTGCGGCGTGGGCATGGCGGTTGGGGCGTACGCCGGGTTCGGCGTGGCCCTGTTGCCGGTGCTGGGAATTGCCATGGGTTCTCTGCCGCTCTTGTGGCTGATCTGGCGGCGGCGCAAGCGGCTCAAGGCTTTTCAGTCGCAGCTCCCCGACGCACTGGAGCTGATCTCGCGGGCGCTGCGGGCCGGACATAGCCTGGCGGCCGGATTCAGCCTGGTCCAGGAGGAAATGCCCGAGCCGATCGGAGTGGAGTTCGGCCGCGTGTTCGAAGAGCAAAACCTGGGCATTCCCATGGAGGAGGCGCTGACGTCGCTGGCCGACCGGGTGCCCAACCTCGACCTGCGGTTCTTTTCGACCGCCGTGATCCTGCAGCGCCAGACGGGCGGCGACCTGGCCGAAATCCTGGACAAGATCGGCTACCTGGTCCGCGAACGGTTCAAGATCTGGGGCCAGATCCAGGCCCTCACCGGCGAAGGCCGGCTGTCGGGCGTGGTGCTGCTGGCCCTGCCGCCCGTGCTGTTCATCGCGGTGTACCGGCTCAATCCGGATTACATCATGATGCTGTTCACCGATCCGATGGGAAAACAAATGCTCGCCGGCGCCATTGTGCTGCAGTTGCTGGGAGCCGTGTGCATCAAGAAAATCATCAACATTAAGGTTTAAGGGTTCCGTGATCCTCGCCGACCTGATCGATTTCGAGCAAATCGTCCCCTTCGCCGTCTTCGGCCTGTTCGCGGCCGCCGCCTGGTGGCTGCTGGACCGCATGGCCGCGGGAAAACCGCGGGCCGTGGAACGCCTCGACGAAATCAAGAATCCGGCCCTGCGCCGCCGCAAAAGCGACGAAGGCAGCCTGGTGAAGAAGTCGGACGCCATGACCCGCGTCCTGGCCAAGGCGTCGCCCGCCCTGGCCAAGCCCCTGGCGCCCAAGAACGAGCTGGAAGCCAGTAAGCTCAAGTTGAAGCTGGCCAACGCCGGCTTCCGAAACGAGGCCGCGCCTTCGATCTTCCTCGGTTTAAAGTTCTCCGGCTTGCTGGCCGGCTTGTTCTTCAGCGGCGTCACGGTGGCTGCCATCTCCCAGTTCGATCAGCAGTCGCTGATGACCATCGTGCTCACGACCGGCTTCCTCTTCTACCTGCCCGAAATCGTGTTGATGTTCATCAGCAAAAAGCGCAAGGAGAACATCTTCCTCGGCTTGCCCGACGCGCTCGACTTGATGGTGGTTTGCGTCGAGGCCGGGCTCGGTTTGGACCAGGCCATGCGCAAGGTGTCCGAGGAGATGAAGAGAACCTATAAAGTGATCGCCGAGGAGTTCGGACTGGCCAACTTCCAGTTGCAGGTCGGACGGGCCAAGGCCGACGTGCTCCACGAGCTGGGCATCCGCAGCGGCGTGGACGACCTGCGGAGCCTGGCCGCCATCCTGATCCAGGCCGACAAGTTCGGCTCCAGCGTGGCCCAAGCCTTGCGGGTCCAAAGCGATTCCATGCGGACGCGGCGGCGTCAACTGGCCGAGGAAAAGGCGGCCAAGACGGCCGTCAAGCTGATCTTCCCGCTGGTGATCTTCATCTTTCCCGGCATTTTCGTGGTCCTGGTCGGCCCGGCCGCCATTACCATGGTCCGCGACATGTTCCCGGTCATGGGTGGTTGATCCGGTTACGGAATTCGGGCTGATTGCGGGGCAAACGACCGCATTTGCGCGCCCGATCGGCCGATAATCCCTGTAGCCGGCCGGTTCATTTCGGTTGCGCGCATTCAGGCGGGTCCCGGCCTGCCTGAGTCGGCTGCCACCGCGCCGTCAGCCTGAAAACCTCACCCTCCAGGATGGGAGACTGCACCATGCAGCGTTACCACGTGGCCCTGGCCGCCTTGTTGTCGCTGGCCGTCGTCGGCCAGACGGCCCAAGCCGCCAATCTCTTCAAGACCTTCACCCGCGACTTCCGCCGCAACAACTGCTGGCCCGAGCCGTTCGTTCAGCCGGACCGGATCGCCGTTCGCGCCCCCTTGGCCCTGATGGTTCACAACGGATGGCGTTTGCAGAATACGTTGAGCGACCATCACTTCAACGAGGAAACGGCCCAGCTCAACGAGGCGGGCGAATTGAAGGTGCAGGAGGTTCTCACCGAGGCTCCCGCCCAGTTCCGCACGCTGTTCGTGCTGCGGGATGTCGATCCCGAAGTGACCGCCAATCGGCTCAAGTCGGTGGAAGCGAGCGCCGGACGCCTCGCCATGGAGGGCGACAGCCCCAGCGTGATCCCCGTCGGTACGAAGCCCCGCGGCTGGTCGGCCGACGACATCGACGCCACCGGCCGCAAGTACCGGGCCAGCATGCCCGAACCGCGGCTGCCCGAGCGTGGCGGCGGGTCGGAAAAGTAAGCCCGCAAGACCGCCGGGTGGCCGTTTTCGGCCCTTGATCGAACACGGCCTGACACAACACCTCTTGGCCGAGGGAACCGGCAACGCCGGGATACCGCGGCCAAGAGGTTTTTTATTGCGCACGCGCAAGGCGTGTCTTTTCGACCGTCAAATTCTTCGGAATCTTCCCCACTTCGCATGCAGCCTGCCAGCACCGCCGGCCGATGATTACGGCTGACCCAGGACAGACGTTCAGAGGCAGGTCGCGCACTGCCGTACCGGCGGCGGACGGCGAGCCTTTCAAGGGAGGTACGCAGGTGGGCAAATCGCTGGTCAAACGGCTGGCTCTGGCCGGCCTTCTCGGCGTGGGACTGGCCGCCACGGGTTGTGCTAGCGGGTCTTCGCTGGCCTCGAACAGTCGCCCGCGACCATCCGCAATCGCATCGGGCAAGCCCGCAACGGGCCGCTCGCTGGCCTCGGCACCACGAGTCGCCGGCCCGAACGCCCAGGGCCTCAACACGTCCGAACCGGGGGCGGCCAGCAAGCTGGCTTCGACGGTCAAGAACTCGAGCATCGGCAAGAGCATGACCTCGGCCTACAGCAAGACCAGGAAAAAGGCGTCGTCGCTGGCCAAGAGGCCGAGCGAGCCGTCGGCCGACCCGATCGCGCTGGACGCCGACGCAGGCCGCCCCGACCCCGACTTTTATGTGTCGGTGGCCCGGGTTCACGAGCAGTCGAACAAGATCCCGCTGGCCAAAGAGTTCTATGGCCGTGCGCTGGCGATGGACGAGAACCACCTGGGCGCCATTCTGGGAATGGCCCGCCTGCACGACCGGCAGGGCCAGTTGCCCGAAGCCACCGGGCTCTACCTGGAAGCGACGCGCCGGCATCCCAAGGACGCCGCCGCGCTCAACGATCTGGGGATTTGTTATGCCCGGCAGCGGATGTTCAACGAGTCAGCCTCCGCACTGGCGCGGGCCGTCGAGGCACAGCCCAAAAAGCCGCTGTACCGCAACAACCTGGCGACCGTGCTGGTCGAGTTGGGACGCGTCGACGAGGCGCTGGTTCACTTGAAGGCCGTCCACGGAGCGGCGGTGGCCCACTACAACACCGGCTTCCTGTTGAACCGGCGAGGTGAATTGCAGCAGGCGCTCGACCAGTTTGCCCTGGCGGCCCGGCACGATCCTTCGCTGGAAGGGGCCCAGCAATGGGTCGACTCGCTCTCGCGGCAGGTTGCGCAAGCGGCCGCGGCGCCGTCGGCCGGTTCGGTAGCGGGTCCCGCCGGGCCGGTTCAGTCCGGTCCCAAGCTGGTGCCGTCGCAACAACCGGATTCGCTGTCCTTGCCGTCCGGGCAGCCGGATTTGCAACGTGCCGCGCCGCGTCTGCCGCAGGCCCAGACTTCCTGGCCGGCGGGCGATCTGCGCCGCACTGACGCGGTCAACCTGGCCCTGCCCGGCAAGGGGTCCAGCCCGCCGATGCATCACGCCAAGTCTTCTCCT
>JBBDNX010000065.1:0-7871 GCA_040877345.1 Pirellulales bacterium | reverse complement strand
GGTCCGTGGACCTGAAGAAGCAGACCATGAGCAAAGTAGTATTTGGCCCAGGGCACATCTACAACCTGGCGATAACCTTCGATTCCGACGGGGGCGCTGTCCAGGTGCGGGAAGTGGGCATAACAAGAGACACCGTGGAAGCCGACGAATGACGGCGATCAACGCCTCATCCGTAATTCACTCACGACCACATTTGGCGGTCGAGCATGCGGTAGTTGATGGCTTCGCTGATGTGCGTGGGGCTGATGCCCTCGCTCTGGTCCAAATCGGCGATCGTGCGGGCCACGCGCAGGATCTTGTCGTGGGCGCGGGCCGAAAGACCTAGCTCGTTCACGCTGGCTTTTAGCAGGCCGATACTTTGTTCGTTCAGCTTGCAGTGCTGGCGGGTCTGGCGGGTGGTCATCTTGGCGTTCAATCGCGTGCGCGAACCGGAAAAACGGGCGGCCTGGATCCGCCGGGCGACCACCACCTGCTCGCGCATCTGGCCGCTGGTGGTGCCCGAAGTGCCGCTGGACAGCTCGCGGAAGGCCACGGCCGGCACCTCCAGGTGGATGTCGATCCGGTCCAACAAGGGGCCGCTGATCTTGGCCATGTAACGCTCGACCTGGGGCACCGTGCAGTGGCACTCGCGCCGCGGGTCGTTGCGGTAGCCGCAGGGGCAGGGGTTCAAGGCCGCAATCAAAATAAAATTGGCCGGAAACGTGGTGCTGGCCAGCGCCCGGCTGATCGTGACCGTCCCCTCCTCCAGCGGCTGGCGCAGCACCTCCAGGGTGCGGCGGTTGAACTCCGGCAGCTCGTCCAGGAATAAGACGCCGTTGTGCGAGAGGCTGATCTCGCCCGGCGTCGGCGTCGATCCGCCGCCGACCAGGCCCGCGTCGCTGATCGTGTGGTGCGGGTTGCGGTAAGGCCGCACCGCCAACAGCGGCTGTCCGGCCGGCAACAGCCCCATCGCGCTGTAAATGCGGGTCGTCTCGATCGATTCCTGCGCAGTGAGGTCCGGCAGGATCGTCGGCAGCCGCTTGGCCAGCATGGTCTTGCCCGATCCGGGGGGCCCGAGCATCAGCAAATTGTGGCCGCCGCTGGCGGCGATGGTGATGGCCCGCTTGGCCATCTCCTGGCCGCGGACGTCGGCGAAGTCGACGTCGTAATGGGCCAGGGCGTGAAACCACTCGTCGAGGCGGGGCGGCGTCGGCTCGATCTCGATGTCGCCGGTCAAGAAGCCGACGGCCTGGGCCACACTGGAGACGGCGATCACGTCGAGGTCCTCGACCACGGCCGCCTCGCTGGCGCTTTCGGTGGGAACCAGCAGGCCGACCAGTCCTTCCTGCTTGGCGGCCGCGATGGCCATCGACAGGGCGCCCTTGGTGGGCCGCGTGCTGCCGTCCAGGGCCAGTTCGCCCACCACGGCGTAGCGATCGAAGCGGTCGCTGATCAACTGCCCGCTGCCGGCCAGGATGCCCAGCGTAATCGGCAGATCGAACGAGGCGGCCTGCTTGGGCAGGTCGGCGGGGGCGAGGTTGATGACGATACGGTTTTGCGGCCGCTGGAAGCCGGAGTTGACCAGGGCCCGCTCGACGCGATAGGTGCTTTCCTTGACGGCGGCCTCGGGCAGTCCGACCAGGACGGTCTTGGGCAGCGCGCTGTCGGCAACGTCGACTTCGACCTCGACCGGCAGCGCCTCGATGCCCAACAGCGAGAAGGTCCGCAGTTTGGCCAGCATCGCGTTGGCGTCCGGTTGTGACCGCCCGGCGAGTCAGGCGAAATGCCTGGAATCGCCCTCCCGGCGGCCAGCCCATTGTGGAGCCTGGCTGGGCTGGTTGCAAGCAAGTCGATGAAGTCCGGGGCGCACTTGCCGCGATAGTTCAGAACGAGATCGATACTGAAAAGGGCACGCTGAAGTCTTCTGGCAGAGAATCTGCCTCGCGAATGATCTGGGTCACCGTCATGCCGTGATACGGCTTGAGCAAGCGCGCGAAGAAATCGTCGCCTGCACCGGGTGCCGTTCCATGCCGGACATGGTCGCGATTCTGAAAATGCCAACTGAGGAGCTTGTGGATGGCCCGAGTAAAATCCGTGGCCTGCTCCAGCGACAGCGTCTCGCCCATCGCCGCGATCGAGCTGTGGAAGCTCGCATCGTCCGTCGTGTCGAGCGTTGGGGAACTGCAGCCACTGAGTGCAAGCGAGCAACCAAACGCAGCCGTGAAAACCACACGAACTAGAGTTCGCATTTTCGTCCGTCCGGTTGTTGGCGCTTGGCGAGTCACGCGAAATGCCTGAAACTCGCCCCGTCGCCGGCCAGCCCATTGTGCAGCCTGGCTGGGCCGGTTGCAAGCCCGCGTCCCCGCCAGTCGCGTCGCTGAGCCCGGTAAGAGCAGGCGAGCGAGGCAATGAGTTTAAATCATAGAAGAAACCTACAACGGTCCCTGGCCGCTTGCAGGTAATCCGCGCAGAGATCAATGCCGAGAGACTTGCGATCGAGAGTGAAGGCCACGAAATTCGTTGTGCCGGTCCCGCAGAACGGATCCAGGACGATTCCACCCGGAGGACAGGTTGCCAGAATCGGGATGCGGCAGAGATCCTCGGGATATGCGGCAAAGTGCCCGTCCCGGTTCTGCGTGTCTTCGGGCAGAATGTCCCATACGTCGCTGGGCTTGCTGCCGCTCGGATGGTACTTCAAGAAGTAGAACCCCTTTTCTTGAAGCTCGCGCGCTCGCCCGGAGACGGCTTCCGAGTCGGAATGCGTCGTCCGCTGGTGCCCTCGGATAATCATTCGGAAATCGGTGACCTTGCCTTCCTGAAGATCGGCCAATAGTGCGTCTAGTGCCGAATTCGCCGCCTTCTTCTCCGCTTCGCTGAGCATGGTCGATAGCTCGATCTGCCGCCGATAACGGACGCCACTGACGCCTGTGGCCGATACCAAGGCGCCGTTCACTACTCTTGTTGAACCCGGCTTGCGCCGGATTGAATCAACATCATAATAGTAGCCTCGGGGCGTCTTTACGAAGTGGAAAACGAATTCGTGCACGTTGCGAAGCTTGTCCTTCGAATTATCCGGACCGCCCTTCACCTTGTTCCAAACAACGCTGTTACGGAGAATCCATCCCTGCTGGTCGATCAAATGAAGGGCCACTCGCCAAGGAAGCCCGAGCAGCGCCTTGTTCAGATAGGAGTCACCGATGTTTAACCAGAGCGAACCCGTGCTTTTTAGCACGCGCTGCAGCTCGCCAAGCACCGTGGATAGACTCGAGACGTAGCTGGCATAGTCTTCTTCCAGGCCGATGCCTCCCCCTGTATAGCTCCGATGCCCCCAATACGGAGGGCTGGTCATGCAGCAATCAACTGACCCGGAAGGCAACTCGGACAAGACGCGCAGGGCATCGCCCTGCAAAAAAACCGGCCGAAGGGCGGAGGATCGGCGGTATTCGGCGAACTCGACGGCGTAGTTCGGGGTGGCCGTGCTCATTCTGGGTCCATTCAGGAATGCATGCCCGTGAGTAGACGAACGTTCAGTACCATACCCAGCCGACCGGCGGCTGTCAAACCGTGATCGGGAGGCGAGCGAGTCAATTGGCCGCTCCGGTGTCCTACGCGCCGGCGGGCAGCGGGCGGCGGAGGCGGCGGCGGAGAATGACGACGGCGAGCAAGCTGGGAATGCTCAACACGGCAAGCCAAGGGGCCAGCGCCACCAGCGCCAAAAGCACCTTCTGGCCGACAAGGACCAGCGCGCTCCAGGAGCCCTCGAAGACCCGCCGGATCTGCGTGGCGAAGGTGGGCGCCTGCTCGGGCTGGTAGTCGCGGATTTCTTCGCAGCGCAGCGTGACCGTGGCCAGCGACGTCAGGTCCGAGAGCACGCGCAGGCGGCCTTCCATCCGCTCGACCTCGCCGCGGACGCGGGCGATCTCGCGTTCGACGGCCAGCACATCCTCCAGCTTGCCGGTCCGTTCGTCCAGCAGCTTCAGGAGCCGCGCCTCCTCCTGCTTCGAGTTGCGGATGCGGGCCTCCAGATCGAAAAACTCTTCGGTCACCTCTTGCGAGCGCCTGCTGACGCTGCGGACTTCGCCCAGGCCCCGGGCGGCCTCGACGAAGTCGTCGACGCGCTGGGCCGGCACGCGAATCTGCCACTCGCCGCGGCGGGGCCGGCCCTGCGAGCCACCCAACCGCGAGTTGGCAACGAACGCGTCGAAGCGGCTGACGAGCGCATGGACTTTGCCCGCCACGGGCGAAAAGTCCTCGACCACCAGATCGAGCTCGGCGTTGAAGATGATCTTTCGGGCGGGCGCCTTCAGCGGCCCGGCCGCCGGTTGCTTGGCCTCGGCCTCGCCGCCCATTGCGTCCGCGGGCTCGTCGCCAGCGGCGTCATCCTGCTCGATCCGGGTAACAGCCGGGGCGTCCCAGCCGGACTGGTCGGCCGTGCCGCTCGGCGATACTGCCGACCTTCCGCACCCCGCGGGCAAGAGCATGCAAACAAACAGGGCAGCACACGCGGCAAATATCCAAGCGCATCTCATGGTTTCACCTTTCGAGTGCCCCCGGTAGATCCTGACCATAATGCTCCTCGCGCTTTTTAGATGCTCCGGACGGGCGGAAAATTCCCATTCGCCGCCGGGACAGCACTTTTTTGGACGTTTTCCAGGGCAGCGAAGGCCGATAACACTGGAAAGCCGCGGCGATTCAAGGCATGCGATTGACGCGCCATCTCGTCCAGCGAGCTTTGACCGATAAGCCTGGAGGCCTGACACCGATGCCCATCGAATTCCGCTGCCTCCAATGCGGCAAGCTGCTTCGCACCGCCGACGACACGGCCGGCAAGCAGGCCAAGTGCCCCTCGTGCGGGAGCATTCAGCAGATACCCGCGAGCTCCGCTTCGGCAGGGGCTCCTGAGCAGGTTGTCGGGCCGGCGGCCGAGCCCACGTATGGCCTGGCCCCGGAGCCGGTGGCGGCTCGCAATCCGTTTCAACAGGCGCCTGCTGCGCGCTCGCCCGACGACGAAGCCAATCCGTACCGGTCGCCGGCCGCATCGCTGGTTCCGGATGCCCCGCCCATGGCCCCGGGACAGTTGCGCCCAACCCGCATCGGCATCGGCGACGTGCTGACGAGCACCTGGGAGATCTACAAGTCCCAGATGGGGATGTGCATCGCGGTGGCGATCACCTGTATTGTCTTGAACATTGCACTCCAGCTCACGGGCGAGGCAATTGTCGGTGTTGCTGAAGCCGTTGGGCCTGTGGAGGTTTTCATCGGCGCAAACCTTGTCTTCTTCGTCGTTCAGTGGTGCATTCAGCTTTGGCTGGCCGCCGGACAGACGTTGTTCATGCTGCGCGTCGGACGCGGTGAAGAAGCTCCGTTTACCTTGCTGTTTTCCGGGGGGCCCTACCTAATTCGAATTATTTTGGCCACGATTCTAATGGTGCTGCTGAGCCTGGCCATGGCGGTAGTATGCGCCCTCCCGGCCTTGATCGGTTACTTCGCCACGCGCGACCAGAATCTAACATTGGGTCTGGGTGCCTTGGGGGTCTTGTTGGGAATTCCGCTCCTTCTGTACGTTTCACTAACCTTCTCGCAGTTCCAATTCCTGATCATCGACCGGAACATGGGCCCCGTGGAGTCGCTGCTCACGTCGCGCCAGATCACTCCCGGCAACCGGCTTGCCATCTTTGCACTGTATATAATCGCAACGCTCCTAGTCTTCGGCGGTTGCTTTGCCTGCCTGATCGGCGCGGTTTTTACACTTCCGTATTCGATGTTGCTGTTCGCGGTCGTGTATCTGGCCATGACCGGTCAGCCCACCGCCGATCAGTGGCTGCCGCAGTCGCCAAGCCGGGCACCCGCGCCGGCGACCCAAGACCATCGCTCGCCGTTGTGGGGGTGATCGTTGCGCATAGCGCAGCGCGGGCCAAGTGTGCCGCCGCCGCGCCCGGCGCTACTCCTCGGCCAGCAGCAGCTCGATCTTTTCGCGCATCAGCTTCTCGCCTTCGGCGCCCTGCCAATTCAGCTCGCCGCACCACCAGTAGCGGACGTGGCCCCGCTTGTCGATCAAATAGACGCTGGGCCACATGTTGTTGCCCCAGGCGGACCATGTCTGGGAACCGTTGTCAACCGCGACCGGGTACTCCATGCCGGCTTCGACAACCTTCGCTCGGAGCTTCTCGACTTCGCGCTCCTCGTCGGTCTCGGGCGTGTGAACGCCGATGATCACCAGCTCTTGCCGGGAGAACTTGTCGTGCCAACCCTTGTACCAAGGGTAATTGCGGATGCAGTTGATTCACCCAAAGGCAAAGAAGTGCAGGGCTGTCCATGGGCAATAGTGTATCATGCAAGCCGGGAGTTCCAACGAAACAATCCGCGATGATGCGAAATCGCGGCCGGCTCGTCTAAAGGAGATCTTCCGTGGCGGAAGCGCCTGAACGGCTCGAAAAGGCCACATTCGGCTGCGGTTGCTTCTGGTGCACCGAGGCGGTCTTCCAGCGGCTCAAGGGAGTCCACTCGGTGGCCTCCGGCTACAGCGGAGGCGGCCTGCCGAATCCGACATACGGCGATGTCTGCTCGGGCACGACCGGACATGCCGAGGTGATTCAAGTCAGCTTCGACCCCAACGTGATTTCGTACGCGGAGCTGCTCGAAGTCTTCTGGAAAACGCACGACCCCACCACGCTCAACCGGCAGGGAAACGACGTGGGAACCCAGTACCGCTCGGTCGTCTTCTATCACTCGGACGAACAGCGCGAACAGGCCGAGCACATCAAGCGAAAGCTGGATGAGTCCGGCGCCTGGGGCGCCCCGATCGTCACCGAGATCGCGCCGCTGGCGGCCTTCTATCCGGCCGAGAGCTACCACCAGAACTACTACAACGACAACCCGCGGCAGCCGTACTGCTCGGTGGTGATCGGCCCGAAGCTCGACAAGGTGAAGAAGGTATTCCAGGACAAGCTGAAATAGCCGTCAATCGGGCACAGCCGCTTCGAGCGCCCGGCGGAGGCGATCGAGCTGCGGAGCGTAGCGAGGATCGCCGGACAGATCGTGCTCCTCACGCGGGTCGGCGTCGAGACGGTAGAGCAACTCCACTCCGTCGCCCTGGCGGATGTACTTCATCCCGTCCAGCGTGATCGACTGCATCGGGCCCCCGGCCACCGGCGAGCGGCCATGATCGGGCGGGTACCGGGAGGGCGTGGCGATCTCGGAGATCACGGGCACCGCTTCACCGCCGCCGGCAGACGGCACGGCATTCAAGAGCGAGCGGCCTGCGAAGGGATGGCGGCTGCCATCTTCCAGCATCGTGGCCACCGTGGCGGGGATGTCGGCCAGGCTCACGGCATCGGGCACGCGCACGCCGCCGGCAACGCCGGGGCCGATCAAGATCAGCGGCACGTGCAGCACCGGCTGGTACAAGCTGTTGCCGTGCAAGAACAGGCCGTGCTCGCCGAAATGCTCGCCGTGGTCGGACGTGATGATCACCAAGGTGTTTTCCAACTCGCCGCGGTGATCGAGCTCAAAGAACAACTGTCCGAGCCGCAGATCGAGGTAGCGGATGCAGGCGTGGTAGGACTGCCGTGCCAGGGTAATCAGCTCCGGCGACAACTTGAGCTTGTCGATCCACCACCAATGGCTGATGGCCAGACGCTGCTCGACGCTCTCAAGAGGAGGCCGCTCTCCGGCGGGCGGCACGTACGGATCGTGGGCGTCCCAGTAGTTGAGGAAAGCAAAATAGGGCCGCCGCTCGCGCTGGTCGAGCCAGGAAAGAAAGTCCGCATTCAGCCGGTCGGCCGTCTTGCGCCCGGGCCAGTTGGCGTGGCCGCACCGCGCCGGGACGTTGCTCATCAGCAACTTCCGGCCCAAAGCGGTGCACAGCGCGAACTCGCCCCACGAATGGCCAT
>JBBDNX010000064.1:0-1489 GCA_040877345.1 Pirellulales bacterium | reverse complement strand
GAAGGTCCGCCGCTACCTCAAGAACGTGAAGCAGGAGGACGTCAATTCGCACGGCCTGGGGATCGCGGTCAAGAATATCAAGACGGGCAAGCTGATCAACCACCTGATGATCCCGCGCAACACGCGGCTGCCGGTCGAGGTGCAACGGACCTTCAACACCAACGAGGAAGGCCAGACGCGGGTGACGGTCAAGGTCATCGAGGGGGACGCTCCCGATCCGGACGCCTGCTCGCTGATCGGCAACTGCCGGATCAGCCAGTTGCCGCCCAACCTTCCCAAGGGGGCGCCAATCGAAGTGACTTACGCCTTCGGCACCGACGGCCGGGTCAAGGTGCGGGCCCGCGACAAGACCGGAGGCAACGAGGCCGCCATCGAGATCGAGCGCCGCGGAGGGCTCGACGACGTGCAGATCGATTCGTACACCAACCTGGCCAGCCAGTACCTGGTTGAATAAGGTGCCCGGCGGCGGCCGCTCCGCTTGATCCGCCTTGCGCGTTCCAGCCGTTCTTGCCTGCCATGCCCAAAGAACTCGATGTCTACCGCGAATGGTTGGGGATCAGGGAGTCTGCCCGCCCGCTCAACTATTACCAGCTTCTGCGGTTGAAGCCCTTCGAGGACGATCCGGCCAAGGTCCGCGGCAACTACCGCAAAATGAACGCCCACGTCCGCAAATACGCGGCGGGCGAGTACGGCGCGCAGTCGCAGGAGCTGCTCAACGAGTTGGCCAAGGCCATGCTGGTCCTGACCGACACCGTCCGCAAAACCGAATACGACGCGTCGCAGGGCCGCACCGACAAGCGGGCCGGCCGGGGCCGCACGCTGGAGGAGATCCTGGTGGGCCGCAAAGTGATCGACTCGGCGCAGCTCGACAAGGCCCGCCGCTATGCCAAGACCGTGGGGGTGGAGATCCGCGACGCGGTGATGCAGCAGAAGCTGGCGCCGGCCGAACAGGTGATGCAGGCTTACGCCGAGAGTGTGGGCCTTCCCTTTGTCGACGTGGCCGACGTGGGAATCGACGAGAGCCTGGTGCCGCAGGTGCCCGCCGTGCTGGCCCGCCAGCACTCGTGTGCGCCCTTGATGATCGACGATGGGCGGCTGCTGATGGTGTCGCCCAACCCGTTGGTACCCGAGGTGGAGGATCAATTGCGGCTGCGGTTCGGCGTGCCGGTGCGGACCGTGCTATGCACGCCCGGCAGCATCCACGAAGCGATCAACCAGTATTTTCCGCGCGAGGCGGCCGCGGCCCAGCTTGCGGCAGGGCCCGCCAAGCCCGCGACAGCGGCCAAGCCGGCCGAGAAAACAGCCGCGCCGGCGGCCCCGGCCGCGGCGATTGATCCCAATCAGCGTGCCGCCAACCAAAAACGGCGAGTTACGTTAGCTATCTTGGGCTTCAACTTCTCCGTGATCGCCTTTGTCGCGGCGGCATTCTTGACCGGAGCCGCGGCCGGACTCGGTTGGTGGTATTTTCCGGTGGCCGTGCTGGTGGGCG
>JBBDNX010000063.1:0-1490 GCA_040877345.1 Pirellulales bacterium | reverse complement strand
CAGAGGCCGGAGGTCAGAGGTCAGAGGTCAGAAGTCAGAGGTCGGAGATCAGAGGCTCCGCCTGCGGCGGACTTGCAGCACGGTTCCGCCGGAGGCGGACTTGTAGCAACGGACGCGGACGGCGACAGCCGTCCTATTCCTCCTTCCTCCTTGCCTTCATCCTTCCAAGGCGAAGGTATGCGTGGCCAAACGGGCGATGCTCTGGCCGATCGATAGCGAGGCGGTGGCCGCGGGCGAGGGGGCGTTGAGCACGTGGATCATGCGCTCGCCCGGCACAATGTGAAAGTCGTCCAGGAGCTGCCCGGCGGGCGTCACCGCCTGGGCCCGGACGCCCGCACCGGCCGGACGAATGTCTTCAAACGCGAGCTGGGGAATCAGCCGCTGCAAGGCGCGATGGAAGGCCCGGCGGCTCCAGGAGCGGTGCAGCTCGGCCAGGCCGGTGCGCCAGTAGCGGCCCGACATCCGCCAGAAGCCGCCGTAGCGGAGCATGTCGAAGGAATCGCGCGGCGAAAAGCTGCCGCGCGTGTAGCCATAGCGCTTTAGCGCCAGCACGGCGTTGGGGCCGGCCTCCACGCCTCCGTGAATCATGCGTGTGAAGTGCACGCCTAGAAACGGGAACCGCGGGTCGGGCACCGGGTAGATCAGGTTGCGGACCAGGTGCTCGCGCTGGCGGACCAATTGATAATACTCGCCGCGGAACGGCACGATGCGGACTTTCGGATCGACGCCGCAAAGCCGGGCCACGCGGTCGCTTTGCAGGCCGGCGCAGTTGATCAAGTTGCCGGCGACGAAGCTCCCTTGCGTCGTTTCCAGGACGAGGCCTTCGCCGCGGCGGACCAGGCCGATCAATGCGGCCGACGTGCGGATGTCGGCGCCGGCCTGGGCGGCCAAGCGGCCGTACGTTTCAGCGACCTGGACGAAATCGACGATTCCGGTTTCGGGCACCCACAGCCCGCCGATGCCGGCCACGTGCGGCTCGTACTCGGCCAGCTCGGCGGCCGCAAGGCGGCGGAGGCCTTTCAAGCCGTTGGCGTGGCCGCGGCGCGCCAGCTCGTCGAGCGCCGCCAGCTCCGACTCGCGCAGCGCGACCACCAGCTTGCCGCAACGGTCGCAAGGCAACCCATGCTCGCCGCAGAAGCGGTAGAGCGCTTCGCGTCCTTCGACGCAGTTCTTGGCCTTGAGCGAGCCGGGCTTGTAATAGAGTCCCGAATGGATCACGCCGCTGTTGTTTCCGGTCTGGTGCTGGGCCAGCCGCCCCTCGGCCTCGACGAGCAACAGCGAGCGGCCGTGCCGGGGGGCCAGGGCATAGGCGGTGGCCAGGCCGACGATGCCGCCGCCCACGACGGCGATTTGGAAATGGCCGGAGCTCATGAGCGGCGGCCCGCCGTGCGGGAGAGAGGTCGCATGGGGGCAGATTGCCAATCTGGCGGAGTGAAGTCAAGCGGTGGGCGGAAACGAAAACGGCGGCCCGAAACAATTTGGTTAGGGGC
>JBBDNX010000062.1:0-7898 GCA_040877345.1 Pirellulales bacterium | reverse complement strand
ACAAGCAGGTCTCCTGGAAGTCCGACACGGCTCCGGGGGCATTTTTGTCATTCTCTGGCGATGGGCAGCGGCTGCTGATGTCGCCCGCGGGCGGGCCGGTGATTCGCGTCTGGGACCTGAAGCGAGGCGCGCCGTTGCGCGATCTCACGGAGGTTCGCTCGCATGTCTACGCCACCGCCTTCGCGCGAGGCGCTTCTCTCTTTGCCTGTGCCGACAGCGACGGCATCAAGCTATACAACGCCGACACGTTCCGGTTTTCCAGGGAGCTGACGATGCCCCAGGACCAGAGCCCCGCGCGCATTGGCAAGCTCGCCATTTCCGCGGATGGCACGACGTTGGCCGCCGTCGGCACAGACGTGTATCTATGGACTGAGAAGCGGGGGCTGCAACGACTCAGCTCCAACAAACCGCCGCGGCGTCTGCCCCAAATCGGAGAGGTTGGGCACGTCGCCCTCAATGCGGACGGGACACTGCTGTACACGATGGTCCAAGTCGATCGATACGGGCGCGGCGGCGAGCAATGGTGGCTGCGCGTCGTCGACCTTTCCACGGACCGCCTCCGTGCGAGCGTCGGTCCGTTCTTTGCCGGCCGGTCGGCCCGCGGGGCGCTGTCTCCCGACAAGAGCCGCTTCGCGATCACGTTCAACGGCAAGGTTCTGCTGTTCGATATGGCGGAACTGACGGACCCGCAGGTCCCGGTCGCCGCGGCCGAATAAGCCGTCCACAACCGGCGAGGCGGTCCTTGAGTTGAAGGCCCTGGCAGCAGGCCCGTGACTCGTCCCCCCTTGACGAACGAGACAAGGTGTCTATCATATCTACAAGACAACGCGTCTTGTGGACGCTCCGGCGCGGAATCGCCCTCGTGGGGAGGCCTGATGAAGAAACGTCCGTTACCGTCGGTCACCCCCGCCGAGCTCAAGGTGCTCGAGGCGCTTTGGCAACGCGGCGAAGCGACGATTCGCGACCTGCGGGACTCGCTCTATCCCCAGGGCGGCGGCTCGAAGTTCGCCACCGTTCAAAAACTGCTGGCCCGGCTCGTGGCCAAAGGCCTCGTCGGCCGCCGCAGAGACGAGGCGAATTGGATTTTCCAGCCGCTGGTAGCCCGCGATGACCTGATCGGCGGCGAGCTGCGCCGCGTGGCCGACCGCCTCGGCGGCAACTCCATGACGCCATTGTTGACGTACCTCGTCGAGACCGGCGAGCTGACCTCGAAGGAGCGGGCCCACTTGCGCCGTCTTCTCGACGAGGAGCCTGTCGCGCAGCGTCTCCGGCGGACGCACAAACCATAAAGGAGACGCACATGCCGTGGCTGTCGTGCATCATCTCGAACGTCGTCTTGGCGTCGTTGCTGGCACTGGCGGCCTGGTTCGTGCAGCGGCGGCTCGGGCGGCCTGCGGTCGCCCGCGCCCTCTGGGTGCTCGTGCTGGTCAAACTGGTGACGCCCCCGTTGGTGAGTCTGCCGCTCGGTGAATCACCGGAGATCACGGCCTGCGCGCTAGGCGCCTGCGGCTGTGGACAGCACGCGCCAACACAAACCATCGTGCGAGACATGCTACCTTGGGTTCTGCTGGCCGCATGGTCGGCTGGCGCCGGCGCGACGGGTTGGACCGCGTGGCGCCGCTGGACTCGATTTCGACGACTGACGGCGCACGCCAGCCCGGCGCCGCCGGAATGGCAATCGCTGGCAGCGCGTCTTACTTCGGAGCTTTCGATTCGGCGCCCGCCGGAGATTCTGGCGGTGCCGGGCCGATTGCCGCCCCTGGTCGTTCCAGGCCGGCGCGGGCCGCGCATGCTGCTGCCGATCGCCTTGATGGGCCGGCTCAATGCTTCGCAGAGGGTCGCGCTGCTGCTGCACGAGCTGGTTCATATCAAGCGTGGCGACCACCTGGTGCGGATGCTGGAGTTGACGGTTGGCGTGGCCTATTGGTGGCTGCCCATCGTCGGTTCGATCGGCCGGCAGTTGCGCGCCTGCGAGGAAACGTGCTGCGACGCGGCGGTGGTGGCCCACCTGCCGCAAGCGCGGCGCGATTACGCTTTGTTGCTGCTGGATGTGCTCGATTTCGCCAACCCCCTGCCGCGGCAAGCCGTCCCACAGGCCACCGCGATGAGTGCCGCCAATGACCTCGAACAGAGGCTGCGTGCGATTCTCGACGCCACCCAGCGAACACGGCGCACGTGGCCGGCCGGGGCGCTGGCGGTGGGCCTGGCGTGCGCCGTCCTGCCCTGCGAATTGCACTACGATTTTGTTGGACGGCCGGCGCCGGCGGCGAGCTCGGCCGAGCCTGAACCGGCCGCGGGGGCAATGCGTTTGCCCAGCGGGGATCCCGAAGGCGAGCCATTCGCCGCTTATTGCTGCCCTTCCTGAAAGAGCGGACCAGTTGGAGGTTTCCATGCACAACTTGCTTCATTCTTCAAAGGCAGTGCTTCTCTTGGCCGTGGCGTTGGCCTGCCGCGGCGCGTCGGCCCAGGAAGAGTTCGAAGGCTGGCACCTCGAACCGGGCGTGGGCCAGGCGCACCTGGTGATGGTGGCCCGAGTGGCCAGCATCAGCCGCGTGACGGTGGTCGAAGGCGCCAAGACCGACGTGGCCCTGCGCGAGTACCGCTTTCAGCCGGTCCTCCGGCTCAAGGGAATCTTTCAGCGAGATCAACTCTCGATGACGGCCTCTGATTTGGGCTTAGGCGCGGAGGATGCGTCCTCGGCTCCGCCTTTGAAAGAGGGCGAGTTTCGCCTGCTGATCCTGGCCCAGCAACGCGGGCTTACCAGCTACGGTTGCGTGTCGGCGGCGCCGGGCGCCACGACGTTCGACCAGCGCGTGCCGCTTGTGACCGGACCGGACGACCCGCTCGTGGCCGTGGTCGAAACGCTGATCCGGGTGGCCGATTCTCGCTCGCGGCGCCAGCGCGCAACGTTGCTGGTCGATCGGCTGGCGGAGGTTGACGGCCTATCCGCCGTGCCGCTCCTCTCCAGTCTCCGGTTGCGGGCCGACTGGGCGGCGGCCGACGAGCGTGCGCTGGCTTCGCTGGCTCGGCTGGCCCGCAACCCGTTGACGGCCGTACGCGGCGCGGCGTTGGAGGTGCTCCGCGACATGCTGGCAAGCCGGATCATGCCCGACGATCCACGGCAGCTCGACGGCGTGGCCGAAGCGCTCCGCGAGATACTCGACTCGGACGAAGCCATCACGGGCGTGCGGTTGGCCGCGCTGGAGGCCCTGGGCCATCTGCTCGCGCTCAAGGCCGATATCGCCTGGCCGCGTGAGCTGTTGATCGCGCAGTTGACCGCCGCCGCGACCCGCGCCGAACGGGCCGCGGCGGCCACGGCGCTGGCTCGACTCGCGCACCCGCAGGCGGCCGCCGCGGTCCTGGACGCGCTTGCAGGACTGCCGCTCGACGAGCCGCCTGCGCGCGAATCGGCCTATGCCCGCGCAGCGGTCCGGCTCGACGCCCCCGGGGCCGAGCGAATTTTGCTGGCTCGCCTGGAACGGTCGATCGTGGCGCGGCAGTCGCTCGAAGCCGAGATCGAGCCGCTGGGCCGGATGCGAAGCAATGAAAGCTTGCCTCTTTTGCTGGCCGCCGCGGACCAACTGAACCTCTCGCCCGTCGACCGCCATCACATCGCCCGGGCGCTGGGCCGCCTGGGCGACGATCGGGCCGTACCCCTGCTGACGGGTTGGCTGCGAGGAGACGATTACCAGCTCAAGGAGCTCGCTCTGGCGGCCTTGGAAAACCTCGATTCGCAGGTGGCGGCCCGCGAAGCGCGTCCGTTGCTCAAGTCGGAGGCGCACCTGGCGTTCAAGCTACGCCTTGCCCGCCTGCTCGCGCGGCACGAATTGGCCGACGGCTATGCGCTGGCCACCGAGCACCTGGCCGACGTCGGGCACACCGCGGGGGCCACATTGGTTCTTGCGGCGCTCGGCGACCCGCGCACCTCGAGCGATCTTTCCACGATCGTGGCTGCTCGGCCCGACCGACGTTGGCATGCCGCGGCGCTTGCCGGACTGGCGGCGATCGGCGATGCGGCTGCCCGGAGGCAATTGCTCGACATACTGGCCGACGACCGCCACGCACTGGCGGCCGACGCGGCCGAGGCGGCGGGCCTGGCCGCCGACAGCGAGTTGCTGCTCCCTTTGGCCACGCTGGTGCGATCGCGAAACAGGCAAATCGCCCTGGCCTCGCTCCTGGCCCTGCGCAGGTTCTTAAGCGGGGTGCGTTCGTCGCCGCGAGGCCTGGCCGCAGTGGACCTGAACGCAGTGGACCTGAACGCCGCGGACCCGGAGGCCGCGGATCTGGACGACGGCGGATTGCTCCCGCCGGCCGCCGACGTTTCGGCGGAGACGCGCGCCGCCATCGCCGAGGCCGTCGCATCGCTCGTGGTCGACGCCTATGTCGAGGCCGACGTGCGCCGCGAGGCGTTTGCCGTCGCGCGGCTGCTGCGTGGCGACCGCTACGCCGAGTTGTTGTCGGACCTGGCGGACCAGGCCGAGTTGGAAGGCACGCCGCTATTGGCGGAGGTGGAAGTGGAACGCCGCCGGCTGCATGGCCTCGTCAAACTGCCTTGATACAGCGGAGGGCACGGGACTCGAACCCGCAACCCCTTGCGGGGCACCACATTTCCAGTGTGGCCGCTAGCCATTCGCTTACCCTCCGGACAACCGATCCAGCGGTCGGCCAACGTCAAATTCTGGCAACGTCAAATTCTAGCCGACAACCCAGTGCCTTGCAAAACCGACATCGCAAACAGACACCGGGGCGCCCGCCAAGGTTCAAGCCGGACTACGGCGCGGGAAGCAAGCGTACGGCAGCAAGCCTACGGCAATACGGAAAGCGCAAGTACGCCCGCCGGCACGTCGGAACCACCCGCGCAGGTTGCGTCAGTCGGCCACTTTGGCGGCGCCGCTGATCAGGCTGATGAAGTCGCGGTTGCTCTTGAACTTGGCCAGCTTGCTGGTGAGCTGCTCCATCGCGTCCACGTGGTGCATCGTCGACAGCGTCCGCCGCAGCATCGTCACGGCGTGCAGCGTCTCGGGATCCAACAGCTTCTCTTCACGCCGCGTGCCCGACTGCGTGATGTCGATGGCCGGCCACACGCGGCGGTCGGCCAGCTTGCGGTCGAGCACCAGCTCCATGTTGCCCGTCCCCTTGAACTCCTGGAAGATCAGCTCGTCCATGCGGCTGCCCGTGTCGACCAGCGCCGTCGCCACGATCGTGATCGATCCGCCTTCCTCGAACAGCCGCGCCGTGGCGAACAGCTTCTTGGGGATGTCGAGGGCCTTGATGTCGACGCCGCCCGACATGGTGCGGCCCGTGTTGCCCACCCACTTGTTGAAAGCCCGGGCCATGCGAGTGATCGAGTCCATCAGCAGGAACACGTCGTGCCCCATCTCGACCAGCCGCTTGCAGCGTTCGACCACCAGTTGGCTCAGCCGCACGTGGCTCTCCACGTCGCGGTCGAGGCTGCTGGCGATCACTTCGCCGTTGACGCTGCGGCGCATGTCGGTCACTTCCTCCGGCCGCTCGTCGACCAACAGCACGAAGAGCTTGACCTCCGGATAATTGGTCGAGATCGCCTGGCTGATCTGCTGCAAGAGGATCGTCTTGCCGGTCCGCGGCGGGGCCACGATCAATGCCCGTTGCCCCTTCCCCAACGGGGTCAGCAGGTCCATCACCCGCGGGCTCAAGGGCTGCGGCCCGGTTTCCAATTGCAGCCAGCTTTCGGGATTGATCGGCGTCAGCGAGTCGAAGTGCTTCACCGCGAGGTAGTCTTCGGGCTTATAGCCGTCGACGTCCAGCAGTTCCTTGAGCCTGGGACCCTGCTGCTTGCGGCTCTGCTGCACCATGCCGTTGAGGAACACCCCTTCGCGGAGACCGAACTTCTCGATCATCGTGCCCGGCACGAAGGGATCGGTCCGCTCACGCTGGTAGTTGTTCTTCGGGTCGCGCAGAAAGCCGTACCCGTTGGGGTGCAATTCGAGCACCCCGGAGGCCGGTTCGACCGGCAGAGGCTCGCCGTTGTCCGGCAACTCCTGCTCGTGCGGGGGCGGCCGGTCTCCCACGGGCCTGGGCCGCCGGCCGCGTCCCCTGGCCTGATGCCCGTTATGATGATAAGGGCCGGGGCCGTGGCCGCCGCGTCCACCGCGGCTTCGCTTCTTCTTCGCCATACCTCACCAGAGAAAGAGGACCAGAGAAAGAGACACTGTTGCGCCGTCGGGCGCCGCAGCACGAGGGCGCGCAGCGGGTGCGCGTCAAAGTAGGGGCGAACGCAAGCATATAGAGTGACCCGCGGCACGTCGCCGCAAGTCTAAACGGAGTCAATTCTCGCCCAAGGACGAAAATCGTTCAGTCACGTCGGGCCGGCCCACAGGGAGCATTCGCTGCACACCCATCCGCCCTGCGAAACGCGCCAGTTTCCGTACCAGCACGAGACGAACAAGGGTTCCCCTGCTGAGCGAGCACCGGGGGTACTGCCGACAAGCATGACCGCCTAAAGAGCGTCGACCGTCCTGAAAATCAAAAAACTGCCAGGGAACTCAGGACCAGAAGCGGCTCGTATCCCCCGAACCATCCTCAATCGTAGCAAGTCAAACTCTGCTTTAAATCCTGGTTCGGAGGATGCCCCCCCGGCCTCGAGGCCGATCGGGAGGCGGCGCCCATCTGTCAGGCAAGACGTAAAACTATGCAAATCTTAACTGCCTGTCCGGCTATGTCAAGCCGATCTATCGAATTATGTTGCGAAAATAGGCAAAAGCCAACCCCCCTCCCGAACCGATTCCGCGACTGCCCAAAACGGCTATCCAGCCCTTAACTTCGGTCAATCTCGCAAAATCGCTAAGTTTTATACGACTGGGCCGAGCGGCACGCCGATATAGATTTCAAGCCGCGGCATTTACGCTTGAGGTTCTATCGGTTCGTCCATGAGGCGCATGCACATGTCGGCAACACGCTGGGCCGCCCGCGGGGCACTGCTGGCTCTGGCCCTGGCAACCCCGGCGGCCGCTCAAGAAGGTCTCCGCTGGGAAACCACGCTCGAATCGGCCCAGCAATTGGCCCAGCGCACCAATCGACTCGTGCTGGTGCACTTCGCCGCGCCCTGGTGCGGCCCATGCCAGCGCCTGGAACAGGAAGTCTTCAGCCAGCCCGGCTTCGGGCGCGAGCTGGAAAACCACTTCGTGGCCGTCAAGCTGAACTGCGACCATTTTCCGGCGACGGCCCGGCAGTTCGGCATCGAGCGCATCCCGGCCGACGTAATCATCTCGCCGCAAGGCGAGCTGTTGCACAAGGTGCCCCATCCCGAAAGGCCTTACACCACCCAGGACTACGTGGCCACGATGCACCAGGCGGGCCTGGCACTGCGCCGCGGGACGATCGACTCCATTGCCCGCAACGACGGCGACCCGCGCCAGCAGGCGGTCCAACCCGCCGGTCACAACGATGTCAGCCCCGACGACCGCTATGCCGACTACAATCGCCGCCGCCAGGCTGCCCTCGGGCTGGATAGCGCCGCATCCCCGTCCCGTGGCTCCGGCCAAGTGGCCGCTGGCCAGGACCAGCGCGCCCGAGGCGCCGCCGACGAGAAGGGCAGCGCCGACGACTATTGCGAGCTGCCGCGCTACGAAGATTCGCCGCAGGGCAACGACCGTGCCAGCGGTGCCACGAACATGGTCGATGAACGGTATTCCCGCAACCAGTTTTCCCGCGGAAACACGCTGACCGGACCAGTCCGCAGCGCGGATCGCCAGCAACGCCGCCCGTCAACTCCACCGCCGACCCCCCAGATCCCGGCTGGCAACCCGCCCTTGGGACTCGACGGCTACTGCCCGGTCACGCTCGGTGAAAAGCGCGTCTGGCAAATCGGCGATGTCCGTTGGGGCGCCATCCACCGCGGCCGCACCTACCTCTTCACC
>JBBDNX010000061.1:0-40652 GCA_040877345.1 Pirellulales bacterium | reverse complement strand
CACCCGCTCCTGCACCTGGAACTGGTTGATGAGCGGCAGGTGGTACTCGATCGGGTCTTCGACGGTGCAGATGTTGTTCTCCATCGAGCTGATGGCGTTCAGGGCCGCGTAGAGCGTGGTCGACTTGCCGCTGCCGGTGGGGCCGGTGACCAGCACGATGCCGTTGGGGGCGCGGATCTGCTCGCGCAAGCTGGCCAGGATGTCCTCGGCGAAGCCCAGCTCCTCGAGCACCAGGGACACGGTACGGGTATCGAGCACGCGGATCGCGGTCTTCTCGCCGCGGCTCATGGGGAAGGTGCTGGTGCGCAGGTCGATCTTCCGCTTGTCCAAGAGCACGTTGATGCGGCCGTCCTGGGGCAGCCGGCGCTCGCTGATATCGAGCGAGGCCATGATCTTGATGCGGCTGGTCACGGCGGACAACAGGTGCAGCGGAACTTCCAACGATTTGTAGAGCCGGCCGTCGATACGGTAGCGGACCCGCAGGCAGCGTTCGGCCGGTTCGATGTGGATGTCGCTGGCGCCCTCCTTGACCGCGTTGTAGATGATGTAGTTCACCAGCCGGATGACCGGCGACTGGCCGGCGATCTCGGCGAGGTCGCCGATGTCCTCGATGGCTTCGTCGATGAGCGTGACGTCGGCGGTATCGGCGCCTTCGATGATGTCGTCGATCACGAAGACCTTGGAATTCGGCAGGTGGGTGATGACGCGGCGGATGTCTTTCGACGTGGCCACCACGATCTGCACGTCGAGCCGGCTGATGCCCTGGATCTCGTCGATGAGAAAAAGGTTCGAGGGCTCGGCCACCGCCACGGTGAGCACGTTGCGGACCACGAACAGCGGCAGCACCAGGTTCTTTTCGATGTACTCGCGAGGCAGGATTTCGATGACCTTGGGATCGTGCGTGCGGGCCTCGAGCCGGGCATAGGGAACGCCGTATTCCAGGCCCAGGCACTCGACGACCTGCTCCTCGGTACAGACCGCCGTCTCGATCAGGATCTCGCCGAGCAGTTTTTGCTGGTTGCCGCCCTGTTGCTGGGCCAGGGCCGCGGCCAGCCCTTCGGGCGTGAGATAGCCCCGCTCGACGAGCAGGGCGCCCAGCCGCTGCGGCGATTCGTTGTGGTTTGGCATGGCGCGGGCCCCGCGAGGTTTTTAACGGAAGCTCTTGACCGCGTCGATCACGTTTTCGAAGACTTCCAGTTGCCGGTCGAGCCGGGTGATCTCCAGGATCTTGCGGTTGCTGGAGTTGCTGGTGGCCAGCTTGACGTCGCCGCCCAGCTCGCGGAGGTTGTCCTGCGAGTTGAGCAAGGCGGTCAGGCCCTGGCTGTCGAGCGTCTCGGTGCTGTCGAGATCCAAGACGACGTGACGGCGCTCGAGCGACACCAGCAGCGCCTCGAAGGCGGCCGCCTGGTCGGCGCCGAGCTCCTCGGGCGTGTGGACCACGATGACTTCGCCGAAGGTTTCCGTGGGCAGGTTCATGGCGCGGTGGGATCGAGTGGGCGTGGGTCGGGCGGGGCACCGGTGGCGACAATGCTTTCGACGATCCGCAGGAGCTCGCGGGGACTGAAGGGCTTGCCGAGCACCGCCAGCACTCCCCACTTCTCGGCCAGCTCGGTGGCCGACAGTTCGAGGCCCTTGGCCGTGAGCACCACGACCCGCAGGTGCCGAGTGGACTCGTTCTGGCGCAGGCGCTGGATCAACTCCAGCCCGGTCAGCCGCGGCATCTGAAAGTCGGTGACCAGCAAGTCCGGGCACTCCTGCTGGATGGCTTCCCAGGCTTCGAGCCCATCCGCGGCACAGCGGACGTGGAAGCCGGCGCGGGAGAGCTTGAACTCCGCGGCCCGCAGGATGTGGATTTCGTCGTCGCACAAGAGCACGCGCTTGCTCATGGTGGTCTCCCGGACGGCCGCCTCAGGCCCGCCGCTCCTGTTTCGAGTTCAATTGGCCCGCACCGGGCAGCGTGACCTGGAAGGTGCTGCCGGCGCCGAGCTGGCTTTCGACCGTCAAGCGTCCGTTGTGCACGTCCTCGATGATGTACTTGGCCAAAGGCAGACCGAGACCGGTGCCCGACGCCATCTGCTTGTCCTTGTCGACCCGATAGAACTTGTCGAACACCCGCTGGCAGTCTTCGCTCGACAGGCCGACGCCCGTGTCCTCGACTTCGAACTGCACGTCGCGGTCCACCAGGCGGCTGCGCAGCACTACGCTTCCGCCGGGCGGCGTGTATTTGACCGCGTTGGACAACAAGTTCATGGCCGCTTGCAGCAACATGTCGCGGTCGGCCAGCACGCCAAGGTAGAGTGGACTGAGCTCGTGCGAGAGCTCGATCCTCTTGGCCTCGGCCGAAGGTTGGACCACGCGGACCGCCTCGCAGAGGATTTCGTTGAGCGGCTGGCTTTGCTTGCTGACCTTGACGACGCCGGCCTCGATCCGCGCCAGGTTGAGCAAGTTGTCGATCAACCGCTCGAGGCGGTCGGCCTGGCCATTGATGACTTGGAGGAACTCCTCGCGCGTCGCCTCGTCCTGGGCATCGCCGTCGGCCAGCAATTCGACGTAAGCCTTGATGCCGGCCAAGGGGGTTTTCATCTCGTGGCTGGCGGCCGAAACGAACTCGGCGTTGGTCCGCTGGACCCGCTTCTGCGAACTGACGTCGCGCAGGACGGCCACCGCACCGTAGCCGGCGTCCGAGGGCCGCGCGGCATCGCCGTCCAACGGCAAGGCCGACGTGCAGACGCTGTACCACCGCGCGGCGCCGTCGGGACCGTCCAGCTCCAGCTCCTCGCTGCGGGGCAGCGGCGACTTGCGCCGGCGGGTATCGTTGAGCAGGGCCAACAGTTTTTCGCAGTGCACCACGCCGCCCAGCGCCTGCCGGCCGCAGGCGGTGGGATCGAAGTCGAACAACCGGGCCGCGCTGGGGTTGGCCAGCAACAGTTCGTCGTAAGCGCCGACGGCGAGCACCGGCTCCGGAAGCCCGCAGAGAATTTTGCTGGCCCTATCCGCCTCGGCGGCATGCCGGCGAGCCCGGATCTCGAGGGCGGCCCGGGCATGTTCGGCCTCGGCCCACCGGGCCGCTTGAGTGGCCAGGTTGTCCTTGATCTGGTTCAAGAGCCCCGCCCAAAGATGGCCCTCGTGCAAAGCCGGCCCCAGCTCGCACGGCGCGTCGGGGCCGAGCTGGTGATGTTCGAGCCGCGAGAGCCGCTCCAGGTAATTCCGGGCGATTTGCTGCCGGTGCTGCATTCGCCGGCAGACGACAGCGAGCGGACCACCGGCTGCCACGGCACCCAACACGAACCAGCCGATCAACGCCAGCCAGCTCCAACCCCCCAGGCTGCTTCCGGCGGCCCATGTCAAGCCGGCCAGCAGGGAGGCGGCCAGGGCCGGCGCGGCCCAGAGTAGTTTGCCTTTGAAGTCGTGCATTGGACGCAGTGGGTCTTGGTTGCCGGGCAGACAAGCGCGGCGGGCCATCGCCGCTGGGCGGGGCCGGCCGGGCTACCGAACGCGGGCGTAACGCGGGTCCAGCCGTCGAGCCTGGCGATAATGCCAGTCGGCCGAATCGGCTTGTCCCAGCCTGGCCAGCGTGGAAGCCAATAAAAAGTAGGACAGGGGATCCGCGTTGTCCAAGTAAAGTGCTTGCGTCAGTGCGACTTGAGATGCGGCCAGGTCCCCGAGGCGGTAGTGTGCCGCGCCCAGGACGCGGTGTAGGGCGGCCGAATCGGGAAAAGCGGAGCAACCGGTACGGGCCAGCTCGATGGAAAGTTCCAATTCGTCATGCCGCAGCGCGAGCACGGACGCGGAGAGCCTCGCTTGCGGGTTGCGCGGATCAGCCGCGATGGCCCGCTGAATGGACTGGCGTGCCTGGTCGATCTCGCGCCCGGCAAGCGCCCGGTCGGCCTCGTCGAGCCAGAGCCGCGCCTGCGGAGCGAGTGCAGGAAGGGGGAGGGCGGCAACGGCGTGCGAGGTGCGGACGGCCGTGCCGGCAGGGGGCCCGCGCCGCAAGCTGGCCAATGCCGAACGATAGCTGGCGGCGTAGGCCTGATCGTGAGGCGCCAGTTCGGCGGCCCGCTGGTAGTGGCCCAGGGCGGCTTCGCCCTGGTCTTGGGCGTCTAACAGCATGGCCATGGCGTGCTGGACCCGGGGGTCGTCGGGGTGGCCGGCCAGGGCATGGTCGAGATGGTTCAGGGCCTCGCCGGGCTGGGCAGCCAGCATGCACAGTTCGGCCATCATCAGCCGGGCGTCGCGATGGTCGGGATTCCGAGCCAGCAGGCGTTGGAGGGTCTGGCGGCACCCGTCGAAATCTGCCTGCCGCCAGCGGGCGAGGGCCGATTGGTATTCGCCCTGCTCGCGTTGAAGATCGAACGATTTGGCGGCGGCCTGCGCGCGGCCGATGCGCTCGGGCCGAACATCGTCGGCGCCTTTCCACGATTTGAGCTTCGCGCAGCCGCAGCAGGGCAGCAGAACAGCCATGCCCAGGACCAGGCTTGCGGGCAGCGCGGTTGGCCGGGCCCGGCTGGCGGCGGCGGGTGATCGCCTAGCGATTGGCATCCGGTGCTCCTGGCCGCTGGATGGGAACAGCGGGCCGGCGAGGGAGGGAAGCCCGCGGGCCGGCGGGGGGCGCCAGCTCGCGAGGCATGCTGCCGGGATGTTCGATTGAGTTTCCGCCATCCGCCTCCAATTGGTCGAGGACCCAGGGAGGGATCGTTTCGCCGTCCAGCGGATGGTCAGCCGCATCGATCGGGCCCTCAACGACGACCTCGGGTTTTCCGCCGCCCCTGACCGTCAACGAGCGAGAGAACTCGACCGCTTCGAGATTGAGCGGATCGAAATGCACGGCCAGCTCGGCGAGCCTGATCGCCGAGGCGCGGTCTCCGGCGGCAGCGGCCTGCTGGGCCTTGCGCAGGTTCTTCCGTCCCAGGTAACGTTTGCCCAGCGGGGTCATTGCGTCGGCCACGACCGCCTGGCGTGCCAGGAAGGCGTGGGCCTGTTCGGCTCCTTCGACGCAGGTGGCCGGCTCGCCGACGATCCGCGGCGTGATCAAAACGAGTATTTCTCGCCGGTCGATCTTTTCGGTCTTGTTGCGAAACAGGGCCCCCACGATCGGCAGGCTGCCCACCAGGGGGATCTGGCTTGTGGAGGTGCTCAGGTCCTCGCGCATCAGGCCGCCGATGATCACGGTGCAGCCGTCGCGGACCATGATATTGGTGGTGACCTGGGTGACCTCCTTGTCGGGGAGCGTGAAGCCTTGCTCGACGCGGACGCTGCCGGTCGACAGTTCGGGGTGCACTTCCATGCGGATCAGACCGTCGCTGGAGATGAAGGGCCGGATGCGCAACTGGGCTCCCACCTCGAGGAAGTTGACGTTCTGCGAGGTGCTGGTCGACGTGAGCGTGGTGCTGATGTAGCCGAGCTGCGCTCCGATGAGGATCTCGGCGCGCTGCTTGTTGAGGCACATCAGACGGGGCGTGGCGATGACGTTGGTATCGCCGATGGTCTCCAGGGCGGTCAAGAAGGCCCCCAGGCTGTCGTCGAGAAAGGCAAAGCTCATTCCTCCGCCGTCGAAGTCGAACTCGCCGATCGTGCCGCCGGTTACCGGGTTGATCTGTCCGCCTCCTTCGAGTGGATTGATGCGCGGGCTGCCGAGGCCGAACCTTACGTTGCTCTTGTCGCGCAGCAACTGGAAGTCGACGCCGAACTGGTTCTGGTCGTTGAGCTTGACCGAAAGGATCATGGCCTCGATCGAGACCTGGGCCGGCCGCCGGTCGATCTCCTGGACGACCTGGTCGATATGCGCCAAGACGTCCTCGTAGTCCTGCACTAGCACGGCTTCACCGCCGGCCATCGAATCGCCGCCGGCGTCGGTGGTATCGGTGGCAATGCCCACCTCGGCCGGCGCGGTGACGCTGATCTTGCCGCTGGCGGTGGTGAGCAAGGGGGCAATCAGCGTTTGCAGGTCCCTGGCCGTTACGAAGTTCGGCCGGTAGATGCGGGTGCCGATACGATCGAGCGACTGCCGCATGGCCTCGAACTCCTGGCTGGTTCCCACGTAGATGAACTGGCCGTCGCGGTGGGCGATGAAACCGGTGGATTTGAGAATCGCCTCCAGGGCGGCTTCGACCGAGACGCCGTTGAGCGTGGCCGACACCTTGCCCTGCACGCTGGGTCCGGCCAGGATGTTCAAGCCTCCTTGCTCGCTCAGCAGGGCCAGGACCTGGCGAAGGTCTTCGTCCTGAATGTGGATCACAAGCTGGTTGTCTCCCTCGCCGTTGCCGCGAATCCGCTCGATGCGGGGCAGGGGGTCGCGGCCGGCGGGAACCTGCTCGGCCGGCGGCAGTTCGCGGGACTCGCCCGGATCGTCAACCGGCGGCGCGGCGGAAGGGGTCTGGCCGTCGGGCCGGCCGGCGGCGGCCGCCTGCGCGAATTGCTCCAGCGCTTTGAGCACGGCGCCGCTGGTGACCGAGTCGGCCGGTTCGGGTGCGACCTGGCTGGTCCGCGGTGGATGGGCCGGTTCGACGATCGGTTCGACCAGCGAGCGGTCCGGCAAGGCCGGCGGCTCGATTGCCTGACGCCGGGCCGCTAGGCGCGTGCCTAGCGGGCGCGGGCTGGCCATGGCAACGATGCTTGGCCCAGGGCCGTCAGCGCCGCCGGCCGGATCGTCGCCGGGCGGCTCCAGCGAAAGCCCCAACCAAACGGCTGCGCCGGCCCCAAGCGCTCCGCAACAAGCCAACACGATCCAGGTAAGAGAATGCTTCATCGGTCTTCCATGACCCAGCGAAGTTCAGCCTTGTGGAAAAGGTCGTTTTAGTGGGCCGCTCCGATGGCTATTCGGCCGGCCGCTTGGCGCACGATGGCCAGCTCGAAGTGGCGGCCTCCTCGGCTCAGCACGACGCGCCGGGGCTCGACCCGGCTGAGCACGAAGCGGGTTCCATCGGCCGCTTGTACTTCGGCTCCCTGGGGATAGGCCTTCCCATTGATCATGGCGGTCCGCCGCAGAGGCCCGATCACGGTGCTCGAGAGCACCATTCCCAACTCGGCCGGGCTGGCATTGCCCGGGGCCTCATCGTCTGGGCGACTCCCGGCCGCCCGCTGCGCGGATTGATCCGGGGCAAATGGATTGCGCCCGTAGGCCAGGTGTTCTTGGCCGCCCCAGCCGGGCCGCATCAGCGGGTCGCCATCGATCCACGCTGCGACGAGCTGCCATGGAGGCAGGGCCAGTGGACGGTGGTCGGAGGTGCTGGCCATCTGGCTGCCGGGCTGGGCGCCGGCGGGCGCCGGCGGCGCAGCCGCCAACGGCTGCGGGGCCGCCCAGTTCATCGCGACGGGCGCCCAGGCGTAGATGGCTACCACGAGCATCAGCGCCAGGAAGCCGGCCTTTTTCGGGTTGGCCCGCGCCTCGCGTCGCAGTTGTCTGATCAGTTTTGCGGTCACTTGGATGGCGTCCTGAGAAGAGTCCCTATCAAGTATCGGCCGGCCGGAGGGCTTCCCTAATCCGAAACCGCCGATTGATCGGCAAAAATGACCAAAGTTAGCTCGCACTTCACAAGTTGCCCGGCTTCGCCAGCCTCCAGCTTGATCTGGCTGACCCAAAGTCGCTGGCCAAGCTGCTCCACGGCCAGCAGCAGGGCCTGAAGCTGTTCGAAAGTTCCCTCGCAGGCCACGGCCAGCGGGATCCGACGGACGTGGTCGTATTGGATGGGACTTTGGGGCGCGAACCTCGTGGTGGCCGCACCCGACTCCCGGACAAGCTGAGCGATTTCGCTGAACAGCGAGGCGAGTTGGGCCGAATCGGCCAGGCGGCCCCGCCAGCGGGCGTTGTAAGCGCGCGTGCGCTCGAGGTCGCGCGCGGTACTTTCGAGCAAGGCTCCCGACCGGCTCGCCGACGTCACGTAGTCCTGCCTGGTCTTGAGATCGTGGCGCAGGTCGGCGATGGCTTTTTTTCCCGGCAGGAACAGGAGGGGGAGCCAGGCCGCCGTGCCCACCACCAGCGTCAGCGGCAGCAACCACTTGCCACGGTCAGCGGACGTGCTGGACATGAGGTCCCTCCGCACCGATCGAAGAGGCGTTCGGGCCGCCGGCGGCGGTCACCCGGTTGGAGTCCCCGGCCGATTGGGGCGCGGGACCTTGGGGCTGCCCATATCCGGGTCGAACAATCAGGCGAATGTGAAAGCGAAACGACTCTTGTTGCTCGTTGTGCACGCGCACGATGGCGACCAGCTCGGCCTTGGAGAAGAGCTCGATTGCGGCCAGGGCGCCGAGATAGTCGTGCAACGCGGTGCCACTGGTGGTGGTGCCTTCCAGGTTCACGACGGTCCGCAGCGAATCGAACTCGTTGCGCAAGCGGGCCAGATCGCGGTGGGCCGGCGGAAGATGCTTCAACTCGCCGGTCTGGACGGGGGGACGCGCCGGCTTGTCGAACGCCGACGATGCGGCCGGAACATCGTGCGTGAGGTCGAGCTTGCCCAGGGTCACGGGGCCGGGCAGCGGCTCCAGCGCGGCGGCCAGGATCCGGGTGCGCGGCCAGGGGTGCCGCAGCCAGGTGACCAGTTGGGCGACAGCCTGCTCGCCGGCGAACTCGGACTGCAGGGCCGCCAGCCGCTGGCCGGTTGCAACCGCCTCGTCGTGTTGGCCGCGCACCAGTTCCAGCTCGGCCTGGAGCCGGCGGCGCAGGGCGAACTGACCCGCCGTGGCGGCGGCCAGCACGGCGGCGAACAACGCCAGCACGGCCCAGCGCACGCGGCGCGTCTTGCGATCGGCCGTCTGCCGGCGGTACTCGGCGGGCAGGAAGTCGATGTTTTTCATTTCGCAGCCGATGTCCGCAAACGGGTGTTCAGTTCAAGTCGCGCATGGCGAGGCCGGCGGCCACGTCCCACTGCGATTTGCGGCCGCCGCCGGCCGCCGGCTCGTAGGGCCGCAACGGGTCGCCAAGCTCGCATTTCAAGTTGAGCCGCGTGGCCAACGTATCGGCCAGCGCCTGGCTGGCCTCGCCTCCACCGAGAACCAGCCTGGCCAGCGGCTGACCACGGAACGTGACGCTGTGGTACCGGACGCAGAGCGAGATCTCGTTGGCCAGGCGATCGACGACCGGCCGGGTCGACTCCATCAGGCTGAGAGCAACCTCCGGGTCCTGCTGGTCGGTCCGGCGGTCGCCGTTGTGCCGGCGCAAGGCCCAGGCTTCGGCCGGCTCCATACCCAGGTGGCGGGCCACCGACTCGTCGAGGTTGCGGCCGCCGACGTCGAGGTACTTGATGAACAGGGCGTCGGTGCCCTGGGCGATGACCACGGCGGTGTTGGCCGCCCCCACGTGGACAAACAGGGCCCGCTGGGCCTTGTCCTCGTCGCGGCGGAACTGGGTTGCGTAACAGCGCAGCAAGGCGGCCGGCTCGACGTCGACGGCCACGGGGTGCAGACCCGCCTCGCGGACAGCCAAGAGCAATTGTTCCAATACGGGGCGGTGGCAGGCCAGCACGATCACCTCCCTGCGCGTCACCTCTTGCTGGCGGACGTCGGCCGCCTCGAGATAGCGGATCTCGGCCTCCTCCAGGGCGAAGGGGATCCGCTCGGCGACTTCCTGGCGGATCATCCGGTCCAGGTCGCCTCCGGCCACTTTGTCGACCCGCACGTTTTGCACGAACAGCTCGCGCGAGCCAAGGGAAACCACCGCATCGCGGCCCTGGAAGCCGCGGCCTTCGTAGGCCCGCTTCAAGGCCTCGGCCAGCCCGGCGGCGGGGGCTTGCCGCTCGGCAGCGGCTGGCAGATCCCATCGCGAGCGTTCGATCAGACTCGTCCGGTCGCCATTGAGCTGGAGAAGCTTGACGGAGTGGCTGCCGATGTCCACACCGATCGGACCCGCCCGCCGGTTCGTCCACCAACCTACCATCGATGCACCTGCTGTTGCCCGGTCCGATTGATCAAAAAGTCGATTCAGCCGCGAGCGCCGGGGGAGGGCCCGTTGCCTGAAACGATTCGATGCTGGCCAGTCCGGTAACGGGGTTCACGCTCACCGAGGTCCAGCGTTGGGCGGCACCGGTGCCGGCGGTAAGCCAAATGACCGTTGGGTGGGCCCGGCCGGTTTGGCCCAGCGGCCCGAACTCCAGCTCGGTCTCGGGAGCAGGGTTGGTGCCGGCCGTGCCTACGGCGCCCAGCCGGACCGCGCCACCCAGGTAGGGAAACTCCGAGAGGTCGAATGCATGGCGATCGGGCGTTGGGCCGGAGGCATGGAACGGATTGGGGGGGAGAACGTCCAGGGCCGGGTTCGATCCTGTGTGCTCGAACGAATAGCGGTTGTTCGCCAGGTCGAACGTGAAGCGGTAGTGGCTGTTGTTCATGACCGCCAGGCTGCGGCCGTAGGCGAGATCGGCGGCGACGATGCGTCCGGCGCCTTCGAGCCGTTCGTGAATGCCGGGGTTCAGGCTGGGCAGGGCCAGGGCCGCCAGAATGCCCAGGAGCGAAATGACAATCAGCAGCTCGACCAGCGAGAATCCGGGGGATTGTCGTGTTGGGCGGGGCATCGATAGTTTTGGGTCAGCGTTTTTTCGGCTCGCGCAGGACCACGTTCAAGTTGCCTGAACGCAACAGGGCGTTCTGCTCCTTGACCAGGGCATTGAGGTCCCGCAGCAGATTGATCATTTCCTCGCGCTGCTCCTCGGCATTGGCGAACGGCTGGTTCGACCTGCGGGGCTCAGCGCCTGACGGCTGGTAAAAGCCTAGCACGCAGAAACATAGGACATTGGCGGCCGCCAGCAGGGCCCAGCGGCGGTTCGAGATGCGCTGCATGAGTGTCTCCTTACGAGGTTGTGGCGATCAGGGGGCGTCCGAGAGGCTGAGTAGATCCCACCGCAAGCCGGGGTCGGCCGGGTGCGGCACGTAGACCGGGTCGTCGCGTCGTTTCCAGTGGTGCGTCAGTGAAGCGGCCGGCGGCCTGACCGTCAAGAGCGATGCCGGCTTGCAGCCGTACTGTTCGAGCCAGATGGGAAAGAATTTCTGGCCTCCCAGCAGGGTCTCCTGGACCAAGAAGTCGAGCCACCAAACCTCCCAGGTCGTGGAGGGCTGGTCCCATTCGGTGCGTTCGCGAATGAAAAGCTTCTTGACGATCAGCTTGCCGTCGAGGTTCAACGACGTGGTGACCGACCCGTTCTCCACATCGAATACATCCCAGGCGGCCATCACTCCCTGGATGGCGACTTGTGCCCGGTCGGCCACGATGACGTCGTCGGCGACGACGGCGGCCGGCAAGTGGACGGGACGTGTATCGTTGTCCAAAGCGGGCAAGCCGATCGATTCCAGGCGGATGTTCGCGCCGCTGATGTGCAGGCGTCCCTCGGTGATCAGCGTGCCTCGAACTGAAACGTTGTCGCGCAGCCAGAGGTCGCCGGCACGGTAGAACAGGCCGAGCGGGTTGGCGCGCGGATCGGGTCCAAGCGTCACGTCGGCCAGCTCGCCGGCCAGTGTGGGAACCTGGTAGGTCTCTCCGCCCGGATAAACCTGGTAGGACAGAATCGGTCCGGGATAGTCCCAATCGGAGATGGTGGTCTCCGGAATGTCGGTCACCGAAAGACCGAGGTTGGCGGTCAAGCGCGAGAGCGTGGCGGAGTCGGTCCGCGAAAAGGGGAGGTACACGGGACCGTTGAGAGGCCGGTGATCCGGGTGGCCCTCGCCGCGCATGGCATTCAAATCGGATAGATGGCGCCCGTTGGCGGCCGACGGCTCAGGATACGCCTGGGCCAGCAGCAAACGACCCTGCAGCCGCACCGGGCCCTCGAGCCGGCAGGGCAACTCTAGCGAGAAGTCGTCCGTGGCCCACTGGTATACAGTGTACTGCTGCATGTCGGGCCAGGCCGCGGGCTCGGGGGCCAACTGGCGCGGAACCAGCCGGGCGACTGCCACGAGACGGCAGGTGGTCTGGACGCCGGGCTGGATCGGATCGGTGGCGGTGCCGGTCACCACCAGGCTGACGCGGTAGGGCCAGTCGGCATCCTCGGCGCTGCCCGGGGTCAGTTGCGGGTCGCCAGACCGGTAGACAACGCTGTAGCTCTCCGAGCTGCTGATCTTGCCGGCAATGGTGCTGTTGACTCCCGGCCAATCAGTTTGGTGCATCTTGCGCCAACCGATGGCAAATCCCGTCAAGGCGCTCTGCCTTGCCAGCAAGCCGAGCTGGCTGTTGTGCTCGATCCGCAGCGCCATGGCTTGCGAGCGCATGACGGAATAGGAGAGCGCCAGGGCGATCGATATCACGGCCAGCACCAGCACCACGGTCATTCCGCGGCGGGACTTGCGGCACCTGTGGCGGGCCGCGCCGCCCGAGGCCGTGCGGCCGGTTTCCCGCGCCGCCGCGGCCTGCCTCCTCGGCCCTCTGAACTGATGCGGTCGGTTCATCGCGCGCGGCCGCCAGGCCGCCTCCACAGATCAACGATGCATGGCGTAGTAGAGCGATGCCGATCCAAAAAACGGGATGGCCAGCTCGCCGTGCGGATCGGCGCGGCCGGCTGCTTGTTCGGGGAGCAGTTGGAGTTCGACGCGGACCCAGACTTGCCGGACGCCGGTCTGGGAGCCGTACATGCCCTGCGGCCAGTGCAGGTTGTTGAAGCTTGCGGTTCCGGCCTGGTACGAGGCCCATTGACTGGAAGTGGGGCTCAGTCGGCACTCGAACCGCACCGCGGCGCGCGGACTGCTCCCGTCGAGCGCGCCGGCCCGCAGCAGGTTGGTCAATACCACCTTGCGGCTCGTCGAGGAGCGGGCCACCGACTCAAACTCGGTCCGCCAGGCGTCGTCGTTCAAAGTTTCGTTGAGCGGAACCGGCCGGGTATCGGCCGGCGCGGTGACCTCGACCAGTTGATGCGGGCTATCCGGGTCGGGGCAGAAGATGACCAGTTCGTTCATCAGCGGCGGTCCGGCCGGATTGGCCGCAGGACCGGACGGATGCCAGACCACCAACGTGTCCGGGAATCGCCAGCCATCGGCTTCTTCCCAGAGCACGACGGCGCCGGGATAGCCTTCGGTCGCGGTGGCGCGGCTGACGGTGCCGGCGATCCGCTCGATGGCGACACGGGCATGTTGCGTCGCCGTGCCATGGCCGTGACTGTAGGCGGCGCTTTGATGGGCCGCCGTGGCCAGCGCGCCCAGCACGCCGGCCATGACGGTCATGATCGAAACGGCCAGCAGCAGCTCGACGAGCGTGAGGCCGGACCGCCGCGGCGCATCATGGCAGGGGCACATGGGCGAAAACTCGCGTGAGATGGGCCATTTCCCGCGGTCCGCGAAGGGGATCGTCGACATAGATCCGCACGTGCACGGCCCGATAATCGCTGGTGACTCCCGCCGGCAAGGGCGCCGAGAGGTCCGCCTCATCGACATAGTGGACATCGACCCTTTGGCGCCAATGCCTGAAATAGCCGGCGGCGGGTTGAAAACGCGGATGGCGCTCGGCCGAGCGGCCGTCGTCGCGCGCCAGGCCGATTCCCCACGGGTCGGTGGGTGGCTGCGAGCTGAAGCCGTTGTAGTCGTCGATGTCGTCGTAGAGGCTGCGTCCGGGCCCGGCCGACTCGTCCGCCTCCGGCTCGAGCCGAGTGTCGTAGGGGCCGGCGCCGGCTTCCATGTAACGCTGTCCGGACACTTCGTCGATGAGCTGCCTGGCCATGCCCAGGGCAATCGAATGGGTCAGTGCGTCGTCGGTGGCTTGGATGGAAGCGGCGATCCCCAGCAGGACGGACGTGCCGGCGATGGCAATGATCGAAGTGGAGACAAGCGCCTCGACGAGTGTGAATCCGCGGGGGCGGCGGCGGCGAGCGTGCACGGCTGGATCCCCCACCTGGCCCCGCGGCGGCAAAATAAAAGGCACGGCAGGGTCCCCTCTAGCTCCCAGCTATCCCTGCCGCGCCCGAATGACCAGTAGCCTTCTTCTTCGCGCCACAGGTGCATGGCAACTATAAGTCCGCGAGGGGGAATGTCAAACTGCGCGGTCGCCGAGGTTTGTAACGGTCGCTTGGCCAACAGCCGATCGACACAGAACCTCGATATCGCGGCCCGGCGCGCCGAAAACTTCTCCCGCCCATCCCACACCCCGCACGCCTTACGATCGCTTTAACGGGGCAGCCACGCATGACCCCCTCTTTGCGGCTTTAGCGAAGAACCGGCAAATCCACGAAAGCTTATTGCCTTGGGCGGACGATGAAATCGTTGATGGAGGGTGAATCCAGGCACGAACCAGGCCGCTGCTCTGGCCGGCCTCGGCAGAGAATCAAAGCAAAGGAGTGCATCATGGCACATCGACCCGGATTGCTGTTGGCCGCCTGCCTGATGCTGCCCATGGGCGGCACGGCTTTCGGCGGGGAGGAACCGATCGACGGTGCCGGAGCGCCATCCCGGTTGATCTTCGCGGACGCGACCAAAGTCCCTGAAGCCACCGAGGACGAGGCTGCGCCGGCCGACCTTGGTCTGGACGGTCTGGACGAGTTTTTCGGCGAACCAGCCGACGAGGAGCTGCTCGGTTCCGACGCGCTGGTGACCGACGGCGGCACCGCTCGAGCCGTGCCGCTGGCCGCCGGAGAGCCCGAGTTGATTCAGGAGCGGTACCCGAACCGGGCCATCAAGCTCGAACGCGAAGTCGCCCAGGATGCCCAGGGCAACTACGTGAACCACGGCCTGTGGAAGATGTTCGACGAGCGCGGCAACCTGGTCGCCGAAGGGCAGTATCGCAATGGCGAGCGAACCGGCGTCTGGAACCGTTGGTATCACCGCAGCAATGAGGCGGAAATCCTTTCCAAGACGCCATACCAGTACTTCAATGCACCGTTTGTTTCCCAGGCCAGCTTCGAGAACGGCAAGCTGCACGGAAAGTGGACGATTTACGACAGCAAGCAGCGCAAGATCAGCGAGTGGGAGTTCGCCCATGGCAACCGTCACGGGCGCTCGCAGTGGTGGTATGCCGACGGACGCATGCTGCGCGACATGGTCTACCGCGACGGCGAGATCGACGGCGAACTGCTGGAATGGGGGCCGGACAGCCGCCTGCTGACGAAAGACGTTTACCAGAAGGGCCGCAAACTGGCGGCCAAGGTCGAGTATTACAAGGGCACGCAGAACAAGAAGCTCGCCGGCACGTACCTGTACGGCCGGTCGACGGTGGAGACGCCGGACGACTGGTGGACTGCCAAGCTTGCCGTGTATGCGAAGCAAGACACGGGAGAAAAGCACGGTCCCTGGGTCTCGTGGTACTCGACGGGCCAGAAGCAGCTCGAAGGCGAGTATCGCAACGACGTCCAGGTGGGCCGCTTCACCTGGTGGTATCCCAACGGGCAGAAGGCCATCGAAGGCTCGTACGACAATGGCAAGCAGTACGGCGAGTGGTCCTGGTGGCACTCCAACGGGCAGAAGTCGACGCAGGGCGAGTATGCCGACGGCAACCCGATCGGCCGCTGGCTCTGGTGGAACGAAGACGGCAAGGTATCGGAATCGGCCGAGCTCTCGCACGGGGTCGAGCGGGTCGTCGAGCTGCCGCCCGAGGGGGCCGATCCGCAGGCCCGGCCGACCATCCGGCAGGCGCCACGGCAGTTCAAAAAGCGTTAAAGCGCCGCGGCTTCCCGGCGGAAGACCGCTCTCAGGCCTTCGCAACACTTACGTCGAGATCGAGCTTGCGGTCGCCCCTGAGCACGGTCAGCGTGATGGTCTGGTCCTGGGCCGAGCGGGCCAGTAGCCGGTGCACGTCGTCGACCGCGGTCACGATGCGACCGTTGACGGCAACCACCAGGTCGCCCTCGCGGAGGCCGGCGGCGTGGGCCGGGCCGCCGCGGTCGACCGAGACGATCTCGATCGCCATGTCGTTGAGCAGATCCATGCGGCGGGCGAGTTGGCGGCCGACCACCTGCACCGTTACCGAAACGCCCAGCGAAACCCGCCGGACACGCCCGTAAGCGAGCACCTCGGCCAATACCCAACGGGCCGTGTCGGCTCCGACGGCGAAGCCCAGACCTTGGGCCATGGCGATAATGGCCGTGTTGATTCCCAACACGCGGCCGTGCGAATCGACCAGCGGACCACCGGAGTTGCCCGGATTCAGGGGAGCCGTGTGTTGGATGACGTTCTCGATCAGCCGGCCCTGCTGGCTGCGCAGCGAGCGGCCCACGGCGCTGACCACGCCGGTCGAAACCGTGGATTGGAAGCCATAGGGATTGCCCATGGCGATCACCAGTTGGCCCACGCGAATGCCGGCCGAGTCGCCCAGGCGAGCCAGCGGCAAGTCGGCTGCCGAGACGCGCAACACGGCCAGGTCGGTGGCCGGGTCGTCGCCGACCAGCCGGGCGTCGAGGCGATCGCCTTCATGGGTCGTCACTGAAAGCCGCTGGCGGGCCGCGACGACGTGGCTGTTGGTAAGGGCATATCCATCGGCGGAGACCAAGACGCCGGAGCCGATACCCCCTTGGCGCGATGCGCCGGGACCGCTCACCAGCACGACCGACGGGCCGACCTCCTCGACGACGCGAATCACGGCCTGCGAATAGGCGTCGAGTAGCTCGGCATCGGCAGGGCCGCCCGGCTGGGTATTGCCGGGTGAGTCGCCGGGATTCAGCGGACCCGTGGTGCCGGGGTCCTGGATCCAGTGCAATGGTTTTCGATAGGGCGAGTCGAGGGGGCGCATGTGTTTCTCCCGGTGATTGGTCTACCGCTGAATTGTAGGCAGGGTGCCAAGGGCCGATCAGCCGTTACAACCGGCAGCCGCCCGGGGTGTGCCGGGCGGGGCAAGGTTTCGGAAGTGAGCTACGCTTAAGCGGTTCCGGCCGCCGGTTCATGCACGACCCGCAACTTTTGGCAGTGATCCATGGGCTTTGACTACGCTAAATGTTGGGCTCGCAGGCCCCGCTACGAGGCGCGTGCGGGCCACCAGGCCCAACTGTGCATTGAACGCAGCGGCCGGTTGCCCCCCATCGTGCCGGCGGAGCTGGTCAATTTTTCGCGTCACGGAGCGCGGCTGGCTGTCGGCAGCCCGCTGGAAGACGGCGAGCAGTTCATGCTGCTTCTGACCCATTCGAAATCGGGAATGGCGCTCACGTTGGCCGGCGAGCTGCGCTGGCAGGCTCCCTCGCACGCGGGCCGTTGGCTCATGGGCTGCGAGTTTGTCACCGAGGTCTCGATGGAAACATTAGGCGAGATGTTTCTGAACGAGATCCTCGACGATCAGCCGATGCAGCCCCCCGCCTAGGAAGAGGAAGGGGGGAAGGGGGGGAGCGGGGGAAGAGGGGACACGGAAGATTTCTGTCCTATTCATCCTTCATCCTTCCTTCGCCTGCCGCTCATGCTTGCGCGAGGCCGTTTTGCTTTGCAGGCTTGCCTGGGTGATCCGCATGGCTCCCGGCCTAAGCGCGATCCGCGAGCCGTTGTTGCGGGCGTACACCTGGGTGAACTCCGCGCCCAGGAAAAGAATCTGCGCCGAGTAATAAGTCCACAACAGCACGATCACCAGCGACCCGGCCGCACCGTAGGCCGACCCGGCGCCGACCCTGCCCAGGTACATGCCGATCAGCTCCTTGCCGGCCATGAACAGCAGCGCCGTGATCACGGCCCCCACCCACACGTCGCGCCAGCCGATGATCACGTCGGGCAGCCATTTGAAGATCATCGCAAACAAGAGCGTGATGACCACGAAGGAGACAAACAGGTTGCTCAGCCGGGCCTGCGGCAGCCAGGCGGGGATCCAATCGACCGCCAGGGCGCTCAAAGCATTGAGCACGGCCGTGAGCACCAGCGAGGTCAAAAGCAAAAAACCGACCGCCAGCACGATGGCCAGCGACAGCAGCCGATCGCGAATGGTTCCCCACCAGCCGCGATCGGGGCTCGGCATCACGCCCCAGATCGTGTTCATGGCGTCCTTCAACGCGACGACGGCGCCGGTGGCCCCGAACAGCAAGGCCGCGATCCCCAGCCAGGTGGCCAGCCGTCCCTGGCCGGTGGTATTGACGTTGTTGATCATTTGCTCGACCGTCGTCGCTCCCTGCCGGCCCAGCAGCCCCTCGAGCTGAATGGCCAGTTGCCCGCGGATGGCGTCCTCGCGATAAAACCAGCTCGCGGCCGTGACGGCGATGATCAACAGGGGCGCCAACGAGAAGATGGAATAGTAGGCCAGGGCGGCCCCCAGGCGAGGCACCTTGTCCTGCCGCCATTCCTGGAAGGTTTCCTTGAGTATTTGCCAGGTTTTGGCCGCCCAGTTGTTCATAGTCGATGTCCAGGCAGGGGCCGGCCGAGTGCCCGCCGATCAGAGGAGTCGATGGCAGCGGTCTTTATCGTTGAGCGGATCGTTTCTCGCGAACGCGGACGGTGACGTCGACTTCGCTGACGTCGGCCGACACGTAGCCGACGCCCTCCGGCAGGTCCAAGAGCGTGCTGACGGTAGTAGTGCGGGTGATTTCGGCCAGGTCGACGGGCATGGTCTGAATCTGCTGGAGTTTGCCCCGGTCCTCTCGGGAGACCGTGACGCGGACCTGGCTCGGAACGACGGAGATGCCATCCAGCTCGAGGTGGACCGGCAGTTGGCCGCGGGTCCGCGGCTCGACCGCCAGCCGGATGCGCGTGACGGGAAAAGCCTCCAGGGACAACGAACGGGGTTCGAGCTGAAGCACCTCCAGGTCGGACGGGTTGTTCAGATTAGCGGCGGTCAATGCGATCTGCTGCTCTCCCTGCCGCACGCCCGCCAGGTCGACGGAGGCCCGCAGCTCACCCGGTTCCATCAGGTTGAACGCCCGCTCGGAGCCGGACAGCGTTGCGCGGATGTCGCGGGGCCGGGTTTCGCCCAGTTGCCAGTCGGCTTGCAGGTTGCGGTATTCGATGGGCACGAGGAATGTCCGCTGCACGGTTTCTGTGCGGAAGGCCAGCGAAAGCCAGGCCAAAGCGGCCAAGGTGACGGCCAAGGCCTTGGTCCCTCCATCGCGCCAGAGGCGGCGTTTCCAGGATGGACCGCCGCGCCGCGGGAAGCGGCTTTCGTGGAAGCCGGCGAGCCGCTGCCGCAGCTCGGCCGGCGAATTGAGCTGCGACAATCTGCCCCCTTCGGCGGCGCTGATCTCGCCCCGCTCCTCGGAAACCACCAGCACCAGCGCGTCGCAGCGTTCCGAGAGGCCCAGGGCCGCGGCGTGCCGCGTGCCCAGCCCTTTCAGCTCGTGCGAACTGGTCGAAAGGGGGAGGTGCACTGCGAACTGCCGGATCCTATTGTCTTCGACGACGATGGCCCCGTCGTGGCCGGGTGAATGCGGGTCGAAGATGGAACACAAGAGCGGCACGCTGATCTGGCCGTCCAGGGGCGTGCCCGCCGAGATGTGGCGGTCCACGGCGCCGTGACCCTCGACGACCACCAGGCCGCCGCGCTTGAGCGATGCCAACAGCGTCAAGCCATCGGCCAGCACCTCGCTGAAGCGGGACGCTGCGTCAGCGGCCGGCGGCTGGGGGAATCGACCCCAACTGGCGATCCACTCGAATGCCCGCCGCAGGTCTTCCTGGAAGATGACCACCATCGCGACCAGGCCCACGGTCAAGCCGGTCCGCAGCAACTGCGTGGTCAGGTACATGTCGAACACGCGGGCGAGCACGTAGACGACGCCCAGCACCAGCACGCCCACGGCCATGCGGCGAGATGCCGAGGTCCTGAACCAGGTAATGACGAGGTACAGAAACAGCGCGACCAGCAGGATGTCGAAGAGATCGGCCAGGCGGAACTGGCTCTGTAACTCGCGGAGCAGCGACCAGGCGGTGTTTGCCATCTATCAGCAATCGTACCGGGCCGGCTCCTCCATGCCAAAATCGCGGGAAAATCTCAACCGCGGCGGCCGGCCGAAGCGGTCCTCGATCTCAGGGGAGGCATCGATCCAAGTCGTTGCTGGTATTAGACCTGATCGAAGGCGGCGGATCAACGCCTGTCGATCTATTCCGGACAACCCGGTTTGCCGAACTGCCTTTTGCAAGGTATAGAAACTCTGGCCACGCTTGAATCCCGGCGCAGGGGCAGGCCGCTGGACCCGCTAGCCGCCCGTCCTACCTGCACTTCGATCGAGGCCGCCGCGGTGTTGGTGCCCGAATGATCCATCCAAGGTTTCCCGTCATGACCAGTCCCGTGAAACGGATCCTGGTGGCCGAAGACGATTTCATCACGGCGACGACGATCCAATTCGGCCTCGAATCGGCCGGCTTTGAGGTCCGCACCGCGTGTAATGGGATCGAGGCTTGGAGGATGCTGCAGACCGAGCGGTTCGACGTGTTTGTGACCGACGAATGGATGCCCGGCATGTCCGGCTCGGAAGTCTGCCAGCGTCTCAGGCAGCAGCCTTTGCTGGCCAGGATGCCGATTGTGATGGTGACGGCCAAGCACCTGGGGCACGAGCTGCAGTGGCTGCGCGAGGAGTTGGGCGTGCGGGCCCTGGTCTCCAAGCCCTTCAGCACCCGGGCCCTGATCTTGATCGTCGAGCATTGCCTGCACAACGACGCCGACGTGCGGGGCATCGAGGCCACGGCGGCCCTGCACCAAGAACCCACCTCATCGTAGCGGGCCGGCCGCCGAATCGAATCACCGAAAGATCGGATGAGCACGAAGCACCTGTTGTTGCTGGCAGCCTCCTTGACCGCGGGCGGCCTGCTTGAAGCCGTCCTGCACTACGCGGACTACGTGCAGGTCTATCACGACTGGTTCGTTTAGCCAGCCTGGATAAACAAAGCATCGGCCTCAAGCGCCCTTGTAGCTGAGCAAGGGGCGCAATGTCCTCACGATCCGCGTCAGCTCGCGCTGCGCGCGCATCACCCCATGGATGTCCTTGTAGGCCGCCGGCGACTCGTCCCGCAGCCGCCGTGCCTCCGCATCGGGCGGATTGACCCGCACGACCACCAGCAGTCGAGACGAGTCGGGCGCGGGCTCGACTCGCATGATCTCGAGATTGCGGAGCAGGTCGTCGTTGCACTCGCCGGACAGCACGTAGCTCAGCGCTTCGCCCGTCTGGCTGCAAAGTTGGCGGACCTTTCGATCGGATTTGCCGTGGGGATTTTGCTTGCCAAAGAAATCTTTCGGATCGGCTCCGTCGTCGGGATGGACCTCGGCGCACAGCGAAAGCAGCCGCTTTCGCGATGGTTTCTGACGTTTCATGCTTGCTCTCACGTAAAAAGTTGAAGGCGCAACGGTAGCGCCGGCGAACCTGGTACGAAAAACCCAACGGTCCGGATGAGAGCCTGGGCCCGATCGGGCCGGCATGAGGATTGCTAGCCGAGGTCGGCGCGCAGGCTCGACGACACGGGGCCGATCAGATTTGCTTCACCGGCTATCCCGCCGGGCCCAATCCGGACGAGAACGTCATGCCCAGTTGCGGGTCGATCGTCTCGGAGCAACTGGGCGGCCTGCGTCCCGATCTCCCCTCGTACGTGACGATTCCACGGCAAGTGCCCGGCACCGGACCGGCCTATTTAGGCGTGGCGAACCAGCCGTTCGAGACGGGAGCCGACCCGGCCGCGGCGGGCCCGTTCCGGTTGCCGCACTTCGATCCGGCAGTGGGCTTGTCGCCGCAGCGGCTCGACGACCGCAAGACGCTGCTGGACGGCTTCGACCGCATGCGCCGCGGCGCCGATGCCAGCGGCCAGATGCAAGCCATGGACACCTTCCAGCAACAGGCCTGGAACATGATCACTTCGCCGGCGGCACGGCGGGCCTTTGATCTCGATGCGGAGCCGGCGGAAGTCCGCCGGCGATACGGATTCATGCCCGCTTTCGATCCCAAGGCCTCGAACCGTTGCGGCGCGCCGGCCTGGAGTCAGCGGATCCTGCTGGCGCGGCGGCTGGTTGAGGCCGGTGTGCCGTTGGTGACGGTTGACCTGCGCTGGTGGGACACTCACGTCCAGGGATTCGATTCGTTGCGGCGCGGTTTCCTGCCGCGGTTCGACCAGGCGTATTCGGCCCTGATCGACGATCTGGACCAGCGGGGCTTGCTGGCGTCGACGTTCGTGATTGCTTGGGGCGAGTTCGGTCGGACGCCGCGGGTGAACGCGGACGCCGGTCGCGACCATTATCCCAACGTGTTCAGCGCGGCCGTGGCTGGCGGGCCGGTGCAGCCAGGCCGCGTCGTCGGCCAGTCGGATGCCCGCGGCGCGTTTCCCAAGGAGCGTGCCACGACGCCGCAGGACGTGCTGGCCACGCTCTACGATCACCTGGACATCGATACAGAAAAGCAGTACCTGGATCGGGCCGGCCGCCCCATTTCGATCCTTCCCAGCGGCGGCTTGATCGAAGAGTTGTTCTAATTCGTGTGCCGCTGCGCCGGGCTTCCGCCCGCTGGGCTAGCTTCTGGCATCGCGGCGGAACTGCGAACGCCTGCCGCGGGCCGACATGTGAGAACGGATCCGCGTGACAAGGCCGCTGGCTTGGATCCGCGCCCGCTTGGCAGCCGTGATCGCCGCGCGCTGCCGGTCGGTGCTCAGCGTGCCCAGCGCCAGCCGGTTACCTGCCTGGATCGACCGCAACAGAGTGTGGATGGACAATTCGCGCGCCTTGGAATGCTTCGCATGCGCCATGGATCGAAAACCTCTTTCGGGATTCGCGCTCGCGGGCCCGTTGTGGCTCACGAGAGCTAAGGCCGTTGTTTCTCCATCAAGCTCAAAGCGGTGGGGGCGGGCGGGCGGATGTTTCTGCCGGCCGCTTGCCTCGTGGCTGTTCGGGAACAAGTTCATACGTGAAGGCGCCGAGCAGATGGCCGCGATCAACCGAGTGGCAGTCGAGACAGTCCTTTGCGGCGCGGATCGAACCGACCATGCGGATACGCTGCACACCGTCCTGGATCACCAGGTCTTCATCGTGCCGCAACCGCTCAAGCGCCCTTTTTTCAAAGTCGTCCAAGGTTCGGGTCGGACTGTCGGCCAACTGGTCCATCCGGGGAAGCAGCCTGGATACATAGGCCACGGGCAGATCGTGCTTGAGCAGGCTCACCAGCTCCAGCCGGCTCACTTGCCACTGGGCATTTGCCTGGTCTTTCGAGGGCAGCCTGGGAACCGCCAGGAAACGATGCGACTGAAACCCGGCCACGCGCATCGGCCCCTGGACGTATCCGATCCGGTTGCAGAAACAGAGCCGGCCAAAACCCCAGGCAGGACACCACGGCCGCGGCAAGCGCCAGCCAGCACACCCCGCCTGCTCCGAGTCGGCTGCGGCCAACTACGATCGCCACAGCCAGCAGAATTGCCGCAAGCGCAATGGAAGACAAATAGAAGAGGGCCATGGCACGCCTCCACCAGGAGCACCCCCAGGATACCAGATCGGCGGGCAGAAGACAGCATTTGCGCCTTGTCTGCCCCAGGGCGTGCCCGCCGGTTCAGCGGACGGTGGCGCCGCCGGTGGAGGCACTCGGCGGAGGCGCAGGGCCGGCAGGCTGCGGGCGGCGCGTGGTCTGCGCGGGGGCCGGCAGCAGCTTCTCGGTGAAACGGGTCAGACAGTGCAGGCTGCTCGCTTCGTTCGGCGCGCCGTGCACCCGCTTGTCGACGTCGGTCTGCTGGGAAACAATGCGGCCGGCGGAGATGTCGAAGCGGGCCGTGCCGTTCGACTCGGTCTGGATCAACTGCGCCTCGATGTTGGGGTCGCGAACGGGCGAGAGCACCTGCGTCTCGACCCGGATCGTGGCCAGGCCGTCGTCGACCTCCACGAGAGTGAATCGCTGGCGCGTCTTGATCTTCTTGAAGCCCCCCTCCTTCAGGCTCACTTGCACGTCGGCTGGCAAGAACCATTCGTGACCGACGGCAACCGGTTCGTCGGGCAGAGGGATCGTGATCATCCCGGCACTGGCGCTGGTCTTGGGCCGCTGATGCTCGCGGCGGACGACGTTGCCCAGGGCGTCGAGCGTGATCGTCGCCAATGGAACGCCCACGGCGTCCGCCACGTCGGCAAACCCTTCCGGCGGACTCGATTCGGTGAGGCTGTTGTAACGCACCTCCTGCCGCCCGGTCAGTTTCTGGCGCATGTCGACGCTCTCGACCGAGTGCACGAACACCGCCTGCCCCTGGTCGTCGACCGAGGCCACTTGCCAGACCTTGATCGACTTGCTCAGGGTCTCGGCCGTTTGCGTCGTGCCGGACACGGTGGTGCGGATCTGGGCCTGGTGCACCACTTCCCAGCGGATCGTCTCGCCCGCCTCGAACTTGTATCGCAGCAGATATTTCTGCCGGCTCGATTCAGCCGCCTGGTCAGTCGTGGTCGCCGAGGCGTCGTCAGCGGCCTGGAGATCGGTCGTGACCAGGCAGGCGCAGGCCGCCCAAGATAGCAACATCCGTGTTTTCATCGAGTCACTCGCTTCCTTTCGAGTTCTCATCGCGGACCAACGCTCGTCTGCACCGGCAGGCTGGAAGCCGACGCTACTCGCAGGCTGGAAGCCTACGCTACAGAAGGTGAATCGCCACCCAGTTGCAAACTGCCTCCCCACCCCAGCTTTTCGCGGAGCGTCCGGTAGTAACCACGACCCGGCACCTCGACCAGCTTGAACCTCGGTTCGGCCCGCTCGATTCGCACGCGGTCGCCCGCCTCCAGCCTGCCCAGCACGCGGCCATCGACCACCAACGAAGTCCCCTCGTGCGGGCAGGGCACCACCATTTCGTAGGTGCGCTCGGCGGAATCGACCACCGGGCGATTGGTCAGTGTGTGCGGGCTGATCGGCGAAATGACAAATGCCTGCAGGTCCTTCCGCAGGATCGGTCCTCCGGCCGAAAGGCTGTGCGCGGTCGAGCCGACGGGAGTGCTGACGATCAGGCCGTCGCAACTATAGGTAGTCACCAATTCCGAGTCAACGTAGAGATGCACTTCCAGCATGGCAAACGGCGCGCCTGCCATCACCGCGGTCTCGTTCAAGCCGAGTTGCCGCCAAACCTCCCTGCGCGGCCCGGGCACCTCCAGGCTCGCCGATACCCCCACTCGCCCAAGCGAACACTCGAACATCAGGTGCTCGACCACCCGAAACCGGCCCGCGCAGATGTCGGGCATCAGTCCTCGCAAGTCAGCGGGAGAAAGATCGGCCAGGAAACCCAGCTTGCCCAGGTTGACGCCGACCACCGGCGCCTGGCGATACCCCATCTGATGTGCGGCACGCAGGATCGAGCCGTCTCCGCCCAGCACGATCGCCAGGTCCGCATCCACGCCGCTCAGGTCGGCCGTGAAACTCAGGTCCCAGGCCACCACCTCGGCGCACTGTTCGATCACGTCGCGCAGGCGCTCGGCCTCGGCCGCTACGTGCGGCCTGTCGCCCGATCCCAGCACCATCACGCGCGGGCGATCGGGCAGGCGGGGCGAATAAGTGGAAGTACCCATCGGATCACGACAAGGCGATCCACCTTCGGCGGACCAACGGACCAGGCGACAAGGTGAACGGACCCAATACGCCAGATGATAGAGTCACAGCGGCTGCCCCTTCAAGCCGCGCCTAGCTGACGCGGCGGCTCGTGCCGGGCAGAGCCACGCGGGCCGCCTGGGCGCGGGCCGCCTCGGCGATCCCCTTGGCATCGAGTCCCAGGTCGGCCAGCAATTCGCCCCGATCGCCATGCTCGATGAAGCGGTCGGGTATGCCCAGCCGGCCGACGTGGCCCGCCGCCACCCCGGCATCCGAGGCCGCCTCCAGCACCGCGCTGCCAAAGCCCCCCAGCAGGGCCGCTTCTTCGACGGTGAGCACGAACGAGCACGACTCGATGGCCCGCAAGATCGTCTCGGTGTCCAGCGGCTTGACAAAGCGGGCATTGATCACGCCCACGTCGAGGCCCTCCTGCCGCAGGGCCGCGGCCGCCTTGATCGCACCGGCCAACAGCGTGCCGCAAGCGATCAACATGCCGTCGTGGCCCCAGTCGATGACTTCGGCACGGCCCAGCTCGATGGGGGCCAGCGGGCGGTCGTGCCGTTCGCTGGCGGCCTTGGGGTAGCGCAGCGAGGCCGGACCGTTATGCCCCAGTGCAAAGCTGAGCATGGGAGCCAGGTCGTATTCGTCGCCGGGGGCCATGACCACCATGTTGGGCAGCAGCCGCATGTAGCCGAGGTCGAACATGCCGTGGTGCGTCGGTCCGTCGGGGCCGGTGAGCCCGGCGCGGTCGAGCATGAAGGTGACCGGCAGGTTCTGCAGCGTCACCTCCTGGAAGATCTGATCGTAGGTCCGCTGCAGGAAGGTGCTGTAGATGTCGACGATCGGCCGCAGGCCCGCCTTGGCCTGGCCGGCGGCGAATGCCACGGCGTGCGCCTCGCAAATGCCGGTATCGAAGAACCGCTGGGGGAAGTCGTTGCGGACGCTTTCCAGGTTGTTCCCCTGGCACATGGCCGCCGTCAAGGTGGTGACGCGCGGGCTGCGCTGCATCTCGGCATGGATGGCTTCGCTGGCCACGTTGGTGTAACTGCGCGAGGATGATTTCTTGACCGACACCGCTCCGTTGGAATCGCGCTGGAAGGGCGCCGGAGTATGGAAGAACACGGGGTCTTCGGCGGCCGGCTTGAAACCGTGCCCCTTCTCGGTCACCACGTGCAGCAGCACCGGCCCCTCAACGTCCTTGACCAGCTTGAGGTACTTGCGCAATTGCCCGATGTTGTGGCCGTCGATCGGACCCATGTAGCGCAGGCCCAGCTCCTCGAACAGCATTCCGCCGTGCAGGCCGGCCTTGATCGATTCCTTGGCCTGCCAGAGCAGGCGCTCGACCGGATCGCCCAGCAGCGGCACGCGGGCCAGCGCCTTGACCACTTCCTGCTTCAGCCCGGTGTACAACGGGTTCATCCGCAGGCGGTCCAGGTAGTCGGCCAGCCCTCCGACGCGCGGGCAGATCGACATTTTGTTGTCGTTGAGGATCACCAGCAGCCGCTTCTTCATGCCGCCGGCGTTGTTCAAGGCTTCGAACACGATGCCCGAGGGGAGCGCACCGTCGCCGATCACCGCCACGGCGTGCCGGTCCTCCTCGCCGCGCAAAAGATCGTCGCCGGTCTTCAGCCCCAGGACGGCCGAAACGCTGCAGCCGGCGTGCCCGGTCATGAACAGGTCGTAGTCGCTCTCGTGGGGATTGGGGTAGCCCATCAGGCCCCCCTTGATCCGCATGGTCCCGAACTCGTGATAGCGGCCGGTGATCAACTTGTGCGGGTAGATCTGATGGCCGGTGTCCCAGATCAGGCGATCGCGGCTGAAGTCGAAGCTGGTGTGCAGGGCCAGGCACAGCTCGATCACGCCCAGGTTCGAGGCGAAGTGTGCCGTGCGGTTGGACACCAGGTTGCACAGCGCTTCGCGCATTTCGCCGGCCAGTTGCTCCAACTCGGCCAGCGTGAACGACTGCAGGTCGCGCGGCGACTCGATTTTGGACAGCAACTCGTGCATCAACGGTCCCTTTCCACCACGTATCGAGCCAGCATGACCAGTCCCTCGGCTGGCGGGCCCAGCGGCGCCAGCGCGTCGCAGGCCTCGGCGACCAGCCGCCCGGCCCGTGCGCGGCTTTCGCCGGCCCCCAGCAAAGCAGGAAAAGTCAGCTTTCCCCGATCCGCATCCTTGCCAACGCGTTTGCCCATTGCCGTCTCGTCTCCGTTCACGTCGAGCAGGTCGTCCATGATCTGGAAGGCCAGCCCCAACCTTCGGCCATACTCGTCCAGCGCTTTGATCTGCCGCGAGTCGCCCCCCGCCGTCAACGCCCCCAACTTCAGCGACACCAGGAACATCGCCCCGGTCTTACGCTGATGAATCGATTCGAGCACCGCCAGCCGCTCGGTTATATCTTCTATATCTTCCGGCATCGCCGCGGCAGTGCCGCCCCCTGCCTCCAGGTCGTCGGCCTGCCCACCGACCAAGGCAGCCGGGCCGGCCGCCTGGGCCAGGGCCGCGCAGCAGGCCGCCGCCACTTCCGCCGGCCGCGTGTCGCGGGCCAGCACCTCGAAAGCCATGCTGAGCAGCGCATCGCCGGCCAGGATGGCGGTTGCCTCGCCGAACACCTTGTGGCTGGTCGGCCGCCCCCGCCGCAGGTCGTCGTCGTCCATGGCCGGCAGGTCGTCGTGCACCAACGAGTAGGCGTGGACCATCTCCACGGCGCACGCGGCGGGAAGCGAAGGCTCTATGTTTCCACCGCAGGCCTCGGCAGCCATTAACACCAAGAGCGGGCGTAAACGCTTGCCGGGGGCCAACAAGCTGTAGCGGATCGCCTCGGCCAGCGGCTGCGGGCAGCCGGGTCCGAAGCGGGTATAAGCTTCCAATGCCTGCTCGATTCGCGGACGCACGTCGGTCGCGTACCGCTGGAGGGAGGACGACGGGCTTTGTACCATCACCGGCGAAGACCTTGGCCATTGGATAGCTCTGCCCGCCGACAGCACCCGGCCCTATCCGCCGCCATGGCGCCGCGACCCCCGCCATTCTAAAACAGGCCCCGTTCCGCGTCTATGTCGGCCTGGGGGGCCGGAGGCTCGGGCCGCGGCTTCGGCCGTGCCGCCGTGCCGGCCCTCCGCCGGGTGGCCGACGGGCCATTCGGGTCAGCATCCAGTGACGCGGAATCGTCGAATGGGGCCGTGATGGGGTTGCCTTGAGCATCGACGCCGCTGAGCAGCTCGATCCGCCGCTCGGCGTGTTCCAAGAGGCCGTAGCACTGCTTGAGCAGTGCAACCCCTTCCTCGTACCGGGCGAGCGCGTCGGCCAGGCCGATCTCGCCCTCTTCGAGCAACTCGACGATCGCCTCCAGCCGGGCCAGCGCCTCCTCGAAGCTGGGCGGACAGGGGGCCTCCTGCGGTTTGTTCTCGTTAGACAAGCGTGTAATCCCCGGGCGTGTCAGAGGCAGTCAGCCGCGGTCATTTCCGAAGCTGCACCTGTCCTCGGGATGCGCAGCATAATACTATACAGTTGAACACAAACCGTGGCGATGTACAATACAATCCAGAACGAGCCTGCCGCAGGTTCTTCGCGGACGATTCCCCTCGACGACGTGATTGCAGCCGTTGGCCGATCCGACGACATCGATGCCATTCTGCGAGATGCGACGGAGATGAGCGTCTTCGATCGGGTCTTCGGCAGGCTCCAGGATCAGGGTCTGCTCGAACGCTGATCGAATCAAGGAGCTGGACGTTCCAGTCCAGATTAGGTCTCTCCGATACCGTCAGGCTCTATCTCTTCCACTCGGCTGACGGCTCGCCCGCGGTCGAACCTGGTTACAATCCGCTCGCCCGCCGTCAACTGGCTGCCGTCCCGGACCAGGCTGCCGTCGGCCAGCCGGTGGGTCAGGCTGTAGCCGCGGCCCAAGACGGCCAGCGGGCTCAGCGACTCCAGCCGGGCCGCGCCGGCGGCGGCTCGCCGACGGGCCTCTTGCCACCGACGGCGCACGGCCCTGGCCGAGCGGCTCGACAGCTCGTCCAGGCGCCGCTCGAGGTCCCGGATGCGCTGGAATGGGCGGGCCAGCGCGCGGCGTTGGGCCAGCCAATCGAGGCGCGTGCGGATGAGCGTGGCGCGCCGTCCGAGGGCCGATAGCAGCCGCTGCTGGTGCGACCGCAAGGCGGCCGCGATGTCGTCGGAGGCCGGCACGACGCGTTCGGCCGCTTCGCTGGGCGTGAGCGCCCGCACGTCGGCCACCAGGTCGGCCAGCGTGACGTCGATCTCGTGCCCCACGGCGGAGACCACCGGGATGCGCGAGCCATGGATCGCCCGCACCACGGCTTCCTCGTTGAAGGCCCACAGGTCTTCCAGGCTGCCGCCGCCGCGTCCGACCACCAGCACGTCGACCGGGTCGGCCAGGCGGTGTACCAGCCGGATGCCCGCGGCGATTTCGGCGGCGGCCCCTGTGCCTTGCACGCGGACCGGCACGATCAGCACGTCGACGCCGCGCCATCGCCGGCGGAGCACCTCCAGGAAGTCGCGGACCGCGGCTCCGCTGGGGCTGGTGACAAAGGCGATCTTGCGAGGGAAGCGTGGCAGCGGCCGTTTACGCGCCGGGTCGAACAGCCCTTCGGCGGCCAGCTTCTCACGGAGCTTCCGCAGCGCCAGCTCGAGCTCGCCGATCCCGCGGGGCTCGATATGGCGGATGACCAACTGGTAGGTGCCGCGGGGGGCGTACAACTCCAGGTCGCCTTGGCACACTACCTCCAAGCCGTCCTGGAGCTCGAACCGCAGCCGCTCGGCCGCGGTGCGCCACAGCACGGCCCGCAGTTGCGCCCGATCGTCCTTGAGCGTGAGGTAGCAGTGCCCCGACCGGGGGCGCGAAAGGTTGGAGATCTCGCCGCCGACCCATACCGAGGGAAAGCTCGTCTCCAGCAGATCCTTGACCTGCGCCGTCAATTCCGCCACCGACAGCACCCGCCTGGCTTCCTGTTCGGCAAATAGACTCATTATCAATCCAAGATCCGCGAGTTGGATTCGGGCCGCGCCGGAGCAGGTAATTCAACGAACCTGCAGTTTACCTTGTTTCGCCCTTTCAGGGCTACTTTTGTGGATGGGCTAACGTTCCCAGGGCGGCGCTGCGCGGCTGACGCCGCTGCGCTCTGCCCTGGGCTGGTATGTTGGGCCCCTTCGGGGCGTGAACTCCGCGCAGCGCGGTATCGGGGCGAGCCCAGCGCCGATACCTTTGTCAACAGGGCTTTCGGTCGCGCGCGCACCTCTCCGGAATGTCCGCAACCTACGTGAAGACGGCAACCATTTGTGGCCAAGAGTTGCATCAAGCCACTTCAAGGGCGACAGAATTCGAGTACCAAGACATGTCCCAATCGCTGGTGAAGAACCTGGTTCATCTCGTTTACAGCACAAAGCACCATCAGCGCTGGATTCGCGAGGCCGACCGCGACGCCTTGTACGCGTACCAAGCTGGGATTTTCAAGGAATGGGAGAGCCCCGCGGTGGCGATAGGCGGCGTCGAGGATCACGTGCACGCCCTATTCTCGCTCTCGAAAAACCATGCGCTCAAGAAGATCGTCGAGGAGGTGAAGAAGGGAAGCTCGAAATGGATGAAGGCGCGAGCACCACGAATGGCGGAGTTCTGTTGGCAAGCCGGTTACGCCGCGTTTTCCGTGAGCCAGTCTAACCTGGCCGACGTGAAGCGATACATCGAGAACCAGGAAGAGCATCACCGCACAATGACGTTTCAGGACGAGCTGCGTGCGCTGCTCAAACGTCACAGAATCGACTTCGATGAACGATACGTATGGGATTGACTTGTTGCTTGCCTTTCAGGACGGAATCGGCTGATGACCCGTCCGTCCGCCCCCAAGGGGCGCAACACATCAGCCCAGGGCAGAGCGCAGCGGCGTAAGCCGCAAGCGCCGCCCTGGGCAACATCGCCATCCAAAAAAGATGCCCTGAAAGGGCGAAACAAGGCGTCACCGCTGAAGAAGCTTTCTCGTAACCATCCGCGGGCAATGGCCAAGCCCTTCGCGGTCCGCCGCATGCTGGACGCTGATCAGGTAGGCGCCGGGCGATTAGCTATTACCTGTCCCTGCCAGCACTGCCGTTCAAGCTCGAACCGCCTGCGATGACCGCCGCCTGGCGCTCGGCTAAACCTAGCGCTCGGAGACCGTGAGGCCCGGCGAGATGGTGCAGCGCGTCGGCCCGCAAGGGGCGGCGGGGATGCTCACGCCGCAGCGGTTGCTCGGCCAGCTTGCGGCTGCCCGATTCGGCCCAGGCCTCGGCTTCCAACGTTAAGCGGTTCAACAGGCGCTCGACCTCGCCACGGTAATGCTCCAGACCTCCGCGGTCCAGGTCCCCTGGCAGCAGGACGGGAGGGCTGACCACGGCACGGGCACGAGAAAACAAACGCGGCACGGCAAAGCGGTCCCAACTGCCGAACCGCCAGGGATGATCGTAGCCCAGGCCCAAGAGCACCAGCGGCAAGCCCAGCTTGCTCGCCAGCCAGATGCTGCCGGCCGCCAACCGGCGCCGCGGGCCGCGAGGGCCATCGGGCGTTATGGTCAGGTTCATGCCGCGGCTCGCTTCCAAGAGCTTTCGCAGGGCCGTGGCGCCGCCCCGCGCGGTGGATCCGCGCACGCAGTCGAAGCCGAGGTGGTAGGCGGCCCGCGCGAGCATTTCGGCGTCGGCGTGGCGGCTCAAGAGCATCGCCAGGTTCGAGTGGCCTCGCAGGAAAATCGGAAACAGGATGTACTCGTGCCAGAAGATGTAGATCTTCGGGCCCGCGTAGTCGGGGTGCACCGGGTCGACGGCCGGATCGTAGTAGGCCACCCGGTAGTCGAGCGTCGACATCCAGGCCCGAATGGCGGCGGCGCCCAACAGGCCGCCGGCTTTGACTAACGTGGGGCTGCGAAGTTTCATGACAGGCTTCCTTGCCTTTCTTAGCGGACCATGGCCGGCGTGTTGTCAGCGGGCCGCGGAATGAATGGACGGCGCCGGCCGGCCAGGGCCCTGCCGGGAGATTGCAGCGGTCTGCCGGGGCCAATCGCCGGAAAAGACCTCGACGGCCGGCCCGGTCAGGTAAACGTGATTGTTCTCGGCCCACTCCAGCTCGAGGTCTCCACCCGGCAGGTGCACCAGCAGCTTGCGGCCGGTGCGTCCGGAGAGCACGCCGGCCACGCAGACGGCACAGGCGCCGGTGCCGCAGGCCAGCGTCTCGCCGCTGCCGCGCTCCCAGACGCGGACGTGCACTTCATCGGGCGAGACGACCCGGACGAACTCGGCATTCACCCGCCGGGGAAAAGCGCGGTGCGCCTCCAGCTTGGGGCCAATCCCCAGCACCCACTCGTCGGACAACTCGTCCAAGTAGGCGACCGCGTGGGGGTTGCCCATGGAAACGCAGGTGAGTGCCAGCTCGCGCCCGTCGACCTCCAGGCGGGCATCGACCACGGGGTTTCCCGGCAGCGTGGTGGGGATCCGGGATGCTTCGAGGATCGGCTCGCCCATGTCGACGCGTACGCGCTCGACCAGGCCGTCGACGACTTCCAGGTCGAGCGACAATATGCCGGCGCCGGTTTCGATTTTGAGCGTTTCCTTGTCGCTCAAGCCGTGATCGTGGACGTACTTGGCCAGGCAGCGGACTCCATTGCCGCACATTTCGGCCTCGGAGCCGTCGGCGTTGAACATCCGCATCCGCGCGTCGGCCACCTCCGAGGGGGCGATCAGGATCAGTCCGTCGGCGCCCACTCCAAAGTGCCGATCGGCGATCCGCCTGGCCAGCTCGGCGGGGGGCTCGGACAGCGCCTCGCGAAAGCAATCGAGGTAAATGTAGTCGTTGCCGGCTCCCTGCATTTTTGTGAACTGCATGTCAACTGCTCCCGTCTCCCATCCGGCCGGAACTGCTCGTGAGCAGGAGATTTTACTGCCTTCAGGCGGTGAGGTCCAATTGATTGCCGCTTTGGCCGCTGGGGGTCTGGGAACAAGGGGTTGGACTGGCAGCTTCGTCCGTGTCGCTTGGCGCTGGCGGCGGGTCCCACAAACGGCGGCCGTCGGCATCGCGATCGGTCACCTGGTTGTCCTCGGCGTCGGTGGCGCCGATGCCCGCGGCCGCCTCGGCCTTCAACTCCGATTGGACCTGGCGCTGCTGGGCGGCGGTCTCGTGCTGCGACCGCTGGAGCTCCGAGCCCTTGCCCTGGGCCCAAGGCGAGCCGGCCGCGCCGCCCACTACCGACGTCGAAGCGATGCTCATCGCTCACCTCTCAAGAAGACTTGCCCAATCAAACCTTTAGTACCTCCTGGGCGGCGCCGGGCCGCGGCGCGGCGCCAGGCCGCCGGCCGCCGGCTCGGCAGGTGGTGGAAGTTGAAGCTGTTGCAGCGTCTGTGCGACCACGGGGAGCACTTCGCGGCGCGTCTGGGGGTTGTCGAGCGTTCCGCCGACGTGGATCCGCAGGATCTGCTGGCTGGCAAAACCGCCGATCTGGTCCACCAGCGGGATCCGCAGTCCACCCCGGCCGACAATGGTGTAAAAGGTCATGTTGATGCCGCGGTCGAGCCCCAGCTCGCCCGTTCCTCGCAGGCTGATCGCATCGCCGTTGCAGTCGATCCGCTTCAGGTACACGTGTTCGCCTTCAACGACGAAATCGACGTCGCTGGTGGTGAAGGCGGTGGTGTCGGGGGGCCGCCCGCTCAACGTCTTCAACAGCGCCAGCATCACCGGCAGCTCGTACAAGTCGGCATTGCGGAGCTGGACGCTGCCATTGCCGCCCAGGTTATGCGCGCCCTGACCCTTGCCGCGCAGATTGAGCGTGGCCCACACCTGGCCGCTGAGCTGCTGTGGCCCCGCCGCGCTTTCGCGCGCCCACCTCCCCAGGTCGGCCTCGGTAAGGGTGGCTTGCAGCGCGTAGCGCGGGCTGGGGCCGGTCTTCACCCATAGGTCGCCCACCAGCCGGCCTCCGTACAAACGGGCCGTCACGTGGTGCTGTGGCTTGACGCCTCGCTGCTGATCCGCCCACAGACCCAGCAGAACCTGCTTGTCGTCCAGCCAGATCGGGCCCATCACCTCGGTGAATTGAAAACCCTTGTAGATCACCGAGTCGATCTTCAACCCGCCGTAGGCGTGGTACTGCAGGCCGTCGAACGCTCCGGCCAGGTGGATCCGGCCGTTGAGATGCGCCAGCTCAACGCCGCAATCGAGATGGCACTGCTGGAGGTGCAGTTCCAGGTCCCAGGCGGCCGTGATCGGGCTGCCTGGGCTGCCTCCGCTGGCCAGCTCCAGCGTGCCGCGCAGATTGATCGGGCCGCCGGTGGGGCGCAAGTCCATCATCGCCTTCTTCAAGCGGCCGCTCAGCGCCTGCACCAGGTCGCGGTCGGCCCTGAGCCGGTCGACCGACATGGGATCGAGCTTCAACCGCCAGGTGCCGTCGCTACTGAGTTGGCAGTTGCCATGAGCGGCCAGGCGGGTGGTGCCATGCTCGGCTCGGAAGTTTTCCAGCTCGACCCGGCCGTCGCAGTAGGTGAACTTTCCTTGCAGTTTTTCCAAGCGATAGGGGAAATAGCTGGGCTCGATCGAGGCGGAAGGATACGAGGGCCCTTCCAGCGGGCGCGCCTGGACCCAGACGCGCGGCTTGAGATCGCCCGGTTCATAGCTGACGATGGCATCCAGTTGGATCGCTCCGCGCGGCTTCAGGTCCTGTCAGAGCCGCGCAGCGCCCGGGCTGAGCGCTTGGCGCAGCTCCTGATCCAGCGGCACGTTGTCGCCGTGGAAGGCGAACGAATACTGGAAGGCTTTGCCCACGGGCGCCAGGTGCCCCGAGCACGTGATCCGCCCCGTATCGTTGGTTCCTTCCAGTTCCCTGAAGTTCCAGGCGCCGTCCAGCATCGTAATCTTGCCGCGAATGTTCTCCAGCGGATAGGGAAAGTTGGCGTACCGCAGCTTGCAGTGGTTGAGCACCATGCTCAGGTCCTTGTGCAATACGCCTGGAGCCGTCTCGGCGCTGAAGCAGCGGAAATGCACTCGGGCGGTGCCTTCGGGGCCCAGCGAGCGCACGAAACGGCGCGGCCCATCGCCCAAGGCATCGAACAACTTGTCGTCGAGCTGGATGCGGTCCGCCCAGACCTCCAGGTCCACCAGCGGAGCCGGACCGGGGTTGACCAGGGTGGCCTTCAGCCGCACCTCGTCCCCCTGCCGATAGTCCTTCCCCTGGCTGTAGGCCTTCAGGTCGATCGTGAGCCGATTGTCCTTGAACGTCAGCTCGCCCTTGGCATGTTCCAGCCGGTAGGGAAATTGATGGTAGGTGAAACCCACGTCCAGGCATTTCACGACCAGGTGCGGCCGCCAGTTCTGGCCGTCGAAGTCCAGCTCCAGCAGCTCGACGTTGATCCATCCGGCCGGGCGAAATCGATTCCACTGGTTCTGCCACGATAGCGGCAGCACCGCCAACAGGTTCTCGTCCAGGGGCATCTGGCGGCTCTCCGCCTTCAGTTTCAGCTCCCCTTGCTTGCCGTAGCCCGTGTGTGCCAGGTCCAGGCGGAATGTCGTCGGCCCGCTGCGGGCCGTCAGCTCCCGCGCGGAAAAACCGAGTTGGTCGCAGCGGAACGACCCGCGGATGTCGGTGAGAGGATAAGGGAGCCGCTTATCATCGATGCGGCCCCGGAAAAGTTCGCCCTGCAGCTCGTAAGTCAGTGCGGGAGCCGCCGCCGGATCGCGCCGGACCCGGAAGCTTGCCTGCACCTGGCCGCGAAGCGTGCTCAATTCGGCCAGACAGTTCGCCGCCTCGGCGGGGAGCGACTTGATCAGCTCCTGCGAAAAGTCCAGGGCCTCGACTTTGCCCGCCGCGTCGAACGAAGCCCCGCTGGGGTGGAAGATTGCGTCCAGGTCGATCCGCTTCAGATGATCGCCCAGCATCGCGCCCTTCACACGCAGCGGTCGGCGCCCATCGGCGCCTGGTTGCTGGTTGGCGGCCGGGCCGAACTCGAGGTCGATCTCCCGCAGCGTCAGCGTGGCGGCCGGGTCTCTCGACGGGTCGGAGATCTCGAAAACGGCGCCTTCAATAGTACCTTGCGGCGTGTCCTTGCTCAGCTTCGGCAGCGGCAGCAGTTTGGCAGCGCTCCACGTGCCGTCGGGCCGGCGGGTCATCCGGACCAGCGGCCGGCGAATGGCAAAGTGCGAGATGACCAGCTCGCCCCGGATCAGGTCTTGCCACTGGACGTCGCTGAACAGGAATAACTCTTCCAGGTACGCCAGTTGGGCTGCCGGCCCGCTGGCGCCGGGCTCGACAATCGACAGGCCGCGGACCTCGATCCCTTCGCCCTTGACCCACTGGGCCCCTCGCACGCTCACCGCCAGGTTCGGGTACTGCTCGGCAATCCGCTCCTCGACCGCGCGGCGAATCTCTTCGTCCATGCGGTTGTGGAAATACAGCACTCCCACCGAGGCGGCCAGCAGTACGGCTAGCAGCCCCCGTTTGCAACCGCTCCAACAGAGATGGATCACTCCCCTCGCGATGCCAGTACTCCTCGCACAGTGGCGGCCGACAGCACCAGCAGGGCCAGCATGGCCGGCTCGCGGTAACGGATCGAACTGACGAAAATCATGTGCAGCAGCGTGAGATACCCCGCCGGGAGCCAGCACAGCGCGTAGGGCCATCCCAACCGCCGGTATTTCCAAGCGCCGGCCAGCGCCAAGCCCAAGGCCGGCACGTAGGTCAGAAGCATCACGAGGCCCACGAGCCAGCCGCCTGAAATCGGCTCGTTGGGCCAGACGTTCCACATCCGCGCCGCCTTGATCGCGGCCAGGGCCAGCGCCCGCCCCGGATTGTTCCGGGCGTACTCGATGGCTTCGTTGCGCATTCGCCGGTCGAGCCGGTATTCGAACGGCTCGCCGGCCGCCGCGTTGGCTCGCTCCAGCGCCTCGAAACGGGGCACGAACGACATGTCGCTGCCGCCGTCGGCCCGCGGATTCAAGCCGTCGTACAAGCTGGCGCCGACCTGCAGCGTCGTCGGCACGAAGTGGCCCACCAGCCGCGCGTTGCGGACCCACCAGGGGAGCATGGCCAGCGCCAGGCCGGCCACTGCCACCGCTCCCAGCACGAGGTGCCTCCGCCGCTGGCCGCCCACCAGGCCAGCCAGGATGGCAAAGGGGACAAAGGCCAGCCAGCTCGGCCGCGTCAGCGTGGCCAGGCCGGCCACCAGCCCGGACGCTGCCGCCAGCCAGATCGAGCCGCGGCGGCTGGCGGACTGCCAGCTTGCGGCCCAAAGCGCGAGCTGCGCCAGCATCAGCGGGCAGAACAGCGCTTCGCTCAGCACGAACACGCTCATGCCGACGGCTCCGGGATAGACGGCCCCCATGGCGGCGGCGATGAGCGCCGAAGAGCGGTCGAACATCTGCCGCGCCAGCGCGTACAGGGCCGCCACGGCCAGCGTTCCGAGCACGGCTCCCAGGCCGCGGGCCCACATCACGGAGGCATCGGTTCCCAGCAGCCGAAACAAGAGCGACAAGAGCCACGGGTAGCCGGGCATCCGAAAGATGCTGGCGTCGGGCGAGCCGTACTGAAAGGGCTCGCCGTTGGCCAGGGCCTGGCCCAGGATCCAATACGTCTGGCTGTCTGGAAAGGCGAAGCTGGCGTTGGGGTCCAGCCGGGCCTGCCACCAGCCGGCGGCCGCCAGCCGCGTGCCGAGCGCCACGAGCAACAGCCCCCCGAGCCTGATCCACTCGCTCGAAGGTGGCCGCATAGGCGGTTCCGTTTACATATCCGGCTGCGGGCAAAAAAGATAAAGGCGTGGAATGGTACGTTGAGGCGGCGCAGGCGGTCAAGGCAGATTCGATCGCGGGGCATTGTGGTTGTGCCAACCGATTGGGTAAGCCAGGCGATCCGGACGGATCGTGCGTGGCGTGCCGAGGCGCAATCGGCCGTCGCGCCACAAATCACTACGAGCGGCGGATTTACTTTGCTTGGGCCGCTTGTATACTCGAATCCGGCCGTCCTTGTCGGATCGCTCCCGAGCAGCATGAGCCGCATCGCGTGGCTGGCCGGCGCGATGCGGCGTGGATTTTACCGCGCGCCAAGAGCACCCGCCCACCGCAGTCACGAGGAGTCACCGGATGTTCAACAACCGTCGCCTGTTCATCTGTAGCTGTATCGCCCTGGTCACGTCGGCATTCACTTTCAGCTTGCACGGCGACGTGATGCAGGAGATGGGTACGACCTTCAACTTCAAACAACAACAAAACGGCGAAATCGGCAAGGCCATCTTCTACGGCATGGCCATCTCGATGCTGTTCGGCGGATTTATCTGCGATTCACTCGGTATCAAGCGGATCATGTTCCTGGCCTTGGCCAGCCACCTCTCCGGCACGCTGGGCATGGTTTTCTCCAAGAACGTGGATTTCACCAGCAGTGACAACGCGTATTGGTGGCTTTACGTTTCCGGGCTCTTGATGGGATTCGGCAACGGCTTCACCGAAGTCGGCATCAATCCGCTGGTGGCGACGCTCTATCACAAACAAAAGACGCACTTCCTCAACATCCTGCACGCCTGGTGGCCCGGCGGGCTGATCATCGGCGGTTTGCTGGCCGTCTTCATGCGCAAGGTCGTCTTCTCCACGGGCACCAAGGCCAACGATCTAATCGCGGGCTTTGAGTACTGGCAATGCTGCTTGATGCTGATCGTGATTCCGGCCCTGGTGTATGGGTTCATCCTGATCGGCTCGATCTTTCCGGCCACCGAACGGGTCGAATCGGGTGTCTCGACCGGTGAAATGTTCGGCCAGGTGTTCCGCCCAATGTTCTTGCTGTGGGCCTTCTGCATGCTGCTCACGGCCGCCACCGAGCTGGGCCCCCAAAAATGGCAGAACTCCGTCATGACGAGCCTGCTCGACCAGGCTTCGGCGGGCACGCTGATTCTGGTCTATACTTCCGGCATGATGTTCGTGCTGCGGCACTTTGCCGGCCCGATCGCCCACCGGCTTTCGCCCGTGGGCATGCTCACCGGCTCGGCGGTGCTCTCCGCGGTCGGGCTCTACCTGTTGAGCTATGCCGATTCAGTTCAGACCGCCTTTGCGTATGCAACGATCTATGGCCTGGGGATCGCCTATTTCTGGCCCACCATGCTGGGCGTGGCGGCCGAACGGTTCCCCAAGGGGGGCGCTTTGATCCTGGCCCTGATGGGATCAGCCGGGAATATCTCGGTCGCCTTCGTGCTGCCCCAGATGGGCAAGATTGTCGACCGCTACGCCGTAACCCACGTGGTCGAAAACGAAGAGTCGTTGGGTTCCGTGCCGGTATCGACCATTCTGAAGGCCGATGACAAGGGCAAGTACACCGGCCTGGATGCCCAGGCGGTCCAAAGCCTGCCCGAGCAGAGTCCGCCTCGCGAGGTGGCCGAGTCGGCCGAGCGCATCGGCTTTTCGATGGCTTTCCGCTGGGTCAGCATTCTGCCCGCGGCGTTGATCTTCATCTTCGGCGGCATCGCGCTGTACGACAAAGCGCGCGGCGGCTACCAACCGGAGATCTTGGCGGGCCGGATTGATCCCGAAAAGCTGTCCGGCGGCGTGGAAGGTCCGATCCAGTAAACCGGCCCGGATCCGCTGCAAGCATGGCCGTCGCGGCGCACGGGCCGTGCACTTCAGTCTTGCTCCAGGCGAGCCAGCGTAAGCTGCTCGCCTTTTTTATGCGCGGCTATGGCTCCGGGCAGCGTGATCTTGACTTCCTGGCTCGCGCGCCCGGCCATCGCCAGGTCGGCCAGCCGCTCCCATTGCTCGAAGCCCATCGATTGCTCGGGCCAGCCCTGCTGCCGCCAGGCGGCCACGAACATCTCGCGCACCAGGTACCTCGGCTGGCCCGCCAGGGCGGAGCAGTCGATCGCCATCCGACCCGGCTGCCCGCGGACAGCCTGCTCGGTCAGCGATTCGATCATCGGCTCCAGCGCCCGCTGCGCCTCGCCGGCCAGGGTCCCGAGCCGCACCAGGGCCTCGACCACGCGCGGGTTGTAGTGCTGCTCCAGTTGCGGCAACAGCTCCAGCCGCAGCCGATTGCGGGTGTGAAGCGTCTGGAGGTTGCTCGAGTCCACTCGGTACGTCTGCCCAAGCTCCTCCAGATATGCCAGCAGCTCCTGCCGCCGCACGGTCAACAAAGGCCGCACCAGCGCCGTGCCGCGCGCGAGCCGGCGGACGCGCGGGATGCCCGCCAGCCCGGCCAGGCCCGTGCCCCGCAGCACGCGGTGCAAAATCGTCAGTGCCTGGTCGTCGGCCGTGTGGGCGGTGGTCACGTAGCGGGCCCCCCGGCGCGCGGCGGCCGCTTTCAAAAACGCGTAGCGCGCCTGGCGTGCCGCCGCCTCGAGCCCATCGCCGGCAGGCGCCGG
>JBBDNX010000060.1:0-7934 GCA_040877345.1 Pirellulales bacterium | reverse complement strand
CGACGACACTCTTCTATCCGTTTGGCATGCCTCTGCCCGCCGGCGTCGCGGATATCGGTAAAGATCAACTTGCCCTTCTTGCGCATGAGCACGATCCGCCCCGCCGCCCTGACGCGCGGGCCGTGCTGCTGCGGGCCCCGCTGCCGCTGCCCCTCGGCCGCCGCCGGGGCCTCGTCGACCACGATCTCGTTTTCGCGGGCCCGGATTTCGCCGATCGGCTGCGTGCCGTCGAACCGTTGTCCCCAGGGATCGATTCCCAGTTGCTCGATGCGCCGCAGCTTTTCCCGCCGGGCCGCTTCGTGGACGCCCGCCGATTCCTGCGGTTCGTCGGCCGGGGGTCGGTCGGGAGGTGCCGTCATGGGCTGGCTGGTCTGCGGCTGTCCTGGTGGGGCGCTTGCGCCGTCGCCGCCGCGGGTTGGACGCGAACCTGACTGGCGGACTGGACCAGACAAGGCTGGTTCGGCTGGCATGCGATCCTCAATAACTTCAACGGTCGCAACATTTTAGTAAGATCGCCAACCCGGTCAATGTCAGCCGGTTCCGCCCCAACTCCGCCAGATCGAAGGGCTAAATGGCCTATGCCGCCCGCGTGAACGCCGTAAGCAGCAGCTACGTAAAGCGCTTGCAAGCAATGTAGTATGGATTGACAACCCCGAACTTTATAACCGATAAGTGGGAAGAGCGCCCCGCGCCGCTATCAACCGAAAAAAGGTTCCGCCCCGATGACAAGAGCCCCTGGGCTCTCCCGCAAGGGTAGTCGGGGCGGTCTCAATCTTCGCCCGTTGTTTGGCGTTCCCGGTAGGCGGCCAGACGCTCCGCCACCCCTGGAATGATGCGCTCAGCATTCTGATGATAGACCTGTGCCAGCACCTCGTCCGGGAGCCCGATCCCGTAGATGTTCCAAAAGCCCTGCGGCGGAAAGGGGTTCTCCGCGTAGGGAAAATACTCGTCGTACGTCTCCAGGAAACGCCAGTAGGGCAACAGCCTGGCCGCCGGACGTGGGCCGTCGGTGCCGAACATGATCCGGTCGGCGTACTCGACAAAGAAGCGGCGGGCTGTGTACGGCTGGCGGCCCAGCTCTGAAATCCGCGAGGCGAATTCGACGACCAGGTTCGGGTACTCGTCGAGCCAGGCCGCCAGCGTCTGGAGGTCTTCGGCGTCGTTGGCCATGTGGGCCCCGATAAATGTGGTGCCTGGGTGCCGGCCGATCACGCGGTTGCGGGCCGCGTGCAAGTGTTCTCGCGTGGGCCACTGGTCGCCGAAGAAGCTCCATTCGGGGTGGCGGTTCAGCTCCTCCCAGCGCTCGTTGTGCCGGTCGATCGGCAGGAAGAAGGCGGCGGGGTCGGCCGTGTGCATGATCACGGGTAGGCCGAGTTTTCCGCAAGCCGACCAGATTGCGTCCCAGCGCGGGTCGTCGATCTCGACGAACGAGCCATCGGGATTGCGGATCCCCAGGCCGAACTCCTTGAACAGCTTGAGGCCGCTGGCCCCCTCCTCTTTCGCCCGGGCCAGGCTGGCCGCGACACGGCGGGCGAAGTCGGGGCGATGGCAGTCCCAGGTTGCCGGATCGTCGGGGCGGCCGTCGCCGCGCCAATCGACGTTCGCAAAAATGACGAACCGCTGGCGGTGCTTTGTCCACAGGTAGCCGGCGTGCTCGGCAAAGGCCTCGCCCAGTCCGCCGTCGAGGCTGACGCAGACGGCGATGTTCTGCTGGTCCATCAGCCGCACAAAGGCATCCAGATCCTGCTGCGAGTGGCGGAAGCGAATCCGCGGGTGCGTGTGAACGTCGACCACCGGAAACCTGGCTCGCGGCGGCTGGCGCGAGGGCACCTTCAGCATCGGGACCGGCCGGAACTGGTCCAGCGGCAGCGGCGGCCTGGCTCGATCGGCCGTGGCCGGGCGCGGGACTGCTGGCTCGCGCTTCTCGCCCTTCGGGCCGGTTTGGTCCGCGCGGGTCGCCTCTTGACCAGCCCCCGGCGGCGGCGCGCCGGCAGCGACAAGCGCCAGCAGTATCGCGCGGCGAAGCGATAAACGCATGGCTCAGATCCCCATGCGAGACAATGCGTCGATCACGCTCCCCACGGCGCCAGACAAGGTCGGATGCGTCTCCTCGAAATGTCTGGCGGTCTCGCCCAGGCGGCTGACGAGCGATTCATGCGTCGATCGGCGTTCGTCCGCCTCGGCCTTCTCGTCCAGCACGCGGTCGATGTCGCGCATGAGGCGCTTCAGCAGCTCGCGGATCTCGGGGTCGACGCTGCCGGCCGCTTCCAACTGCCGGTGCAGCTCGGACAAGGTGCGCTGGAGATCGGGGGCGTCGTCTGGCATCGTGGCTCCGCGGCAGTTGCGCTGTTCTGCACTTTCGAGATCTTGGTGACAGGCCAAAACTCAAGATAAGCAGGCCGCCGCAAGCGAACAAGGGCCTGCACCGCCCGCTTCATACTGCCCGCTTCACCGGCAGACGGCGATCCAGCCATTGGCCCGCAGGCGGCCCAGCAGCCAGGGGCACGCCAGCGCGTGCCTCCGCACCGTGTTCAGAGGTACGAGCTCGACGATCCGGAAGCCGGCTTCGCCCAGCAGCCGGGTCAGCTCGCGTTGCGTGAAGACGTGCAGATACATGTTGGGGATGCCGCGATAGTCGAAGAACTTGTCGCCGGGCTCCTGGTCCCGCCGCAGCAGCCAGGAGATGAGGTTGGCCAGCAGCCAGCGCCGCCCCTGGGAATCGAACAGGTTGTACCAGCGGTTATGGACGTGTACGGCGAACGTGCCGCCAGGCTTCAGAATCCGCCGCGCGTGGCGCAGAGCCCGCAGGCGGTTCTCATGCCCACGGATCATCCCCAACGTGCTGAACATCGAGATGCAGTAGTCGGCCGACGCGTCGCGCAGGCAGTCGAGCTCGGCCATGTTGGCCATCAGCAGGTCGATCGGCAGGCCCTCGGCCGCGGCCTTCCGGCCGACGGCCTCGAGCATGGGGGCCGAGATGTCGACTGCCAGCCCGCGAAATCCGCGCCGCGCAAAGGGGACCAGCAGCCGGCCGGTCCCCGCGCCCAGGTCGACCAGCAGTCCGGGCCGGTCGAAGTGCCGAGCGAGCAGGGCCTCGTCGAATTCGAAGAGACTGTTCCCCTCGAAATAGCGGTCGTAGTCGAGCGCGATGTGGTCGGCCTGCGCGTACTGCCAGAGTGCCCGCGTTACGCCGCGGGGAAGGCGCCACTGTGGCCGTTCGCTATTTGTCGTCAATTGGAACAGAGTTTGAGGCGGTTGCTGGTGGTTCAAGCGGCCAGTATAATTCGCTGTTTCCATTGCGCCCAATCCCGCGCCGGGTACGTTGGGGCAGTTCGGTTTCGAAACGGAGGCTTGCCGTGGCAATTCGCGTGGGGATCAACGGTTTCGGCCGCATCGGCCGGTTGGTGTTTCGGATCCTGATGGCCCGCTCGAACGAGTTCGAGGTCATGGCCATCAACGACCTGACCGACAACAAAATGCTGGCCACGCTGCTCAAGTACGACAGCGTCCACCGGCGTTACCCGGGCACGGTCCAGTACGACGATGAGTATCTGATCGTCGATGGCAAGAAGATCCGTGCCCTTTCCGAGCGCGATCCGAGCAAGCTGCCTTGGGGCCAACTGAAGGTCGACGTGGTCGTGGAGAGCACCGGCGTCTTCACTGCACGGGCCGGAGGCGGCAAACCGGGTTACGACACCCACCTGCAGGCCGGAGCCCGCAAGGTGCTGCTCAGCGCGCCGGCCAAGGACGGCGCCGACCTGACGTGCGTGCTGGGCGTGAACGACGACAAGCTGTCGCCCGAACACAAGTGCATCTCCAACGCGAGCTGCACCACCAACTGCCTCGCCCCCCTGGCCAAGGTGCTGCACGAAACTTTCGGCATCGAAAAAGGCCTGATGACCACGGTGCACGCCTATACCAACGACCAGAACGTGCAGGACCTGCCCCACAAGGATCCCTACCGGGCGCGGGCAGCGGCCCAGAACATCATTCCCACTTCCACCGGCGCGGCCAAGGCCGTGGGACTGACCATTCCCGAGCTGGCCGGCCGTCTGACCGGCATCGCCTTCCGCGTGCCGGTGGCCGACGGCAGCGTGGTCGATCTGACCGCGCTGATGAAGCGCAATCTGACCGAGGCGGAAGTGAACCAGGCGATCAAGAAGGCGGCCGAAGGCCCGTTCCAGGGGATCATCGAGTACACCAAGGACCCAATCGTCTCCAGCGACGTCATCGGCAACTCGCACAGCTCGATCTTCGCCGCCGACTTTACGCAGGTGATCTCCGGCAACTTGTTGAAGGTCGTAAGCTGGTACGACAACGAGTGGGGCTATAGCTGCCGGACCGTCGACCTGGTTGCCAAGGTGGGGAAACTCTGACCGGCCATGGCAGCCAAATCCTGGCCGGGCACTTCGGGCCCTAAAACATCCGGGCGCCGGCTGGTAGGCTAGAGGTCATGCCTCAGCCATCACGACCCAAGCCGCCCGTTGACAGCGCCGCCCAAGACGTGCGGATGCGGGGCTTCGCCGCCCGGCAGACCGTGGAAGCGGCGCTGGCCTGGCTCGATTCGCATTTGGCGCCCCTGGATGCCGAACCGGTGCCGCTTGGATCAGCCGCCGGCAGAGTCCTGGCCGAGCCGGTCACCAGCAAAGTCGACGTGCCGGGCTTCGATCGGGCCATGATGGATGGCTACGCGGTGCGGGGCGAAGAGACGCAGGGCGCTTCAAGTTACAACACGCTGGCGCTGGCGGTGGTCGGCGAGTCGCTGCCCGGCCGCCCTTTTGCGTCGAGGGTCGAAGCGGGACAGGCCGTTCGCATCATGACCGGCGCGCCCTTGCCGGACGGCGCCGACGCGGTCCTGCCCGCCGAACAAGTCGAAATCCGTGAGGATCGCATCCTGGCGGCCGGTGACGTGCCGCCCGGAAAACACGTGGGCCGCCGCGGAGAAGACGTGGCCGCCGGCACCGTCGTGCTTTCGCATGGCCGGCGATTGCGGCCCCAGGACCTGGGAGTGCTGTCGTCGATCGGTCAGGCGGAGGTCATCGCGGTGAGGCGTCCTCGCGTGAGAATCGTGATTACGGGCAACGAGCTGCTGCCGGCCGGCCAGCGGCCCAGCGGCCATTCGATCGCGGACGCCAATGGTCCGATGCTCGCCGCGCTGGTCGAGCGCGACGGCGGCATCGCCCTCAACCCAGGCATCGTGCCCGACCGCGCCGACGCGATCCTGGCGGCGCTGGGCGACAGTGCCGAGGCCGACGTGATCGTCGTTTCCGGCGGCTCCAGCGTGGGAGAGGAAGACCAGGCACCCGTGCTGCTGGCGCGGCATGGAGAGCTGGCGATCCACGGCATCGCCATGCGCCCCAGCAGCCCCACCGGGATGGGCCGGCTGAACGGCCGGCTGGTGTTCCTGCTGCCCGGCAACCCGGTCTCCTGCCTGTGCGCTTACGACTTTTTCGCCGGCCGGGCGATCCGCGCGCTGGGCGCCAGGCCGCTCGCCTGGCCGTACCCATCAATTCGTGCTCCGCTGGCGCGCAAGCTGACCTCCGTCGTGGGCCGGCTCGATTATGCCCGCGTGCGGATCGAGGCGGGCCGGGTCGAGCCCCTGGCGATCGGCGGCGCGTCGGTCCTTTCGTCGACCACCCGCGCCGACGGCTTCGTAGTCATTCCCGCCGACAGCGAAGGCTACCCGGCCGGCGCCCAGGTCGAAGTCAACCTGTATGAGGAGTAAGGCTGGAGACTGAAGGCTGGAGGCCGGAGGCAGACAGGCAAGAACGAGGAACGAATGATACTAACCCGACGCGCCAGCGAGGGAAGTCGCCGCTTCAGCGGCGCCTGCCTCCGATCCGCCCTGACCGCAAGCACTAAGTCCCAAGTCCCAAGATCCAAGCACTAAGTCCCAAGTCCCAAGATCCAAGCACCAAGATCTGAATCTCCGTGTCCCAGGACCAGTTTCTCGACGTGATCGACCTCGATGAGGCGCAACGGCGCTTCCATGCAGCCCTGCGCTTGGAACCGCTGGGCGAGGAATCGGTGCCGTTGGAAGCGGCCCTGGGACGCGTGCTGTCGCGCGACGTGACGGCCGAGGTGGATGTGCCCTCCTTCGACCGCTCGAACTTCGATGGTTTCGCGGTGAGGGCGGCCGACACGTATTCTTCGACGGAGGAGGCCCCGCGCGAGCTGCGGCTGCTGGACGAGGTGCTGGCTACGGGCGTGGTGCCCAAGAGCCAGGTCGAGCCCGGCACGGCTGTGTCGATTGCCACGGGAGGGATGTTGCCGCGCGGAGCCGATGCGGTGGTGATGGTCGAACACGCCGACATCCGGAAGGGCCGCGTGCTGGTGAGCAAGGCCGTCACACCCGGCTTCGGCGTGGCCTTTGCCGGCACCGACATCGGCGCCGGCGAGATCGTGCTGCGGCGCGGCACGGAGCTGACCAGCCGCGAGACCGGAGTGCTGGCCGCCATCGGCGCCGCCGAAGTGCATGTATGGCGCCGGCCCCGCGTGGCCGTGATTTCAACGGGTGACGAGATTATCGAGCCGGAGCATCCGATGAGTCCGGCCATGGTCTACGACTCGAACGGCCGCATCCTGGCCGACGCGGTGCGCGAGCTTGGGGCCGAGCCGATCAGCTATGGCATCGCGCCCGACAACCTGGACGAGCTGCGCTCGCGGCTGCACGAGGCGTTGGAGCAGACCGACGTCGTGCTCCTGTCCGGCGGCACGTCGAAAGGAGAAGGCGATTTATCGTATCGCGTGGCGGGCGAGCTGGACGATCCGGGCATCGTGGCCCACGGCGTGGCCCTCAAGCCGGGCAAGCCGATCTGCCTGGCCGCCAGCCGCGGCAAGCCGGTGCTGGTCCTGCCCGGTTTTCCCACGTCGGCGATCTTCACGTTCCACGAGTTTGCGGCCCCGGTCATCCGGGCTTTCGGAGGGCGGAGGGCCGAGCCGCGCTCGACGCTCGACGCCCGGCTGGCGGTGAAGGTCAACTCCGAGATCGGCCGCACCGAGTATCTGCTGGTAGGGCTGGTCGACACGCCTGAGGGTCTGTCGGCCTGGCCGATGGGACAAGGCTCCGGCTCGGTGACCACGTTCAGCCGGGCCGACGGTTTTGTGACCATCGACCGCCACCGGGAGATTGTCGAGGCGGGCGCCGTGGTCCAGGTGCAGTTGCTGGCCAGCGAGCTGCGCGTGAGCGACCTGGTGGTCATCGGCAGCCATTGCGTCGGACTCGATTACCTGCTGGGGCAGTTGCAGGACCAGGGACTGGCGACCAAGTTCCTGGCGGTCGGCAGCACGGCCGGCCTGCAGGCGGCCCAGCGCGGCCAGTGCGACGTGGCCGGCATTCATCTCCTGGATCCCGATAGCGGCCAATACAACCGCCCCTTTGTCACGCCGGGCCTGGAGCTGATAGAAGGTTACGGGCGCGTGCAGGGCATCGTGTTTCGGCCCGGCGACCGGCGGTTTGCCGGCTCGGCCGTCGAGGCGGTCGAGCGCGTGAAGCGCGACGCGGATTGCGTGATGGTCAACCGCAACCAGGGGAGCGGAACGCGGATCCTCATCGACCGCCTGTTGGGCGGCGACCGGCCCGCCGGCTACGCCGTCCAGGCCCGCAACCACAATGCCGTGGCCGCCGCCGTGGCGCAGGGCCGCGCCGACTGGGGCGTGGCGATCGAGTGGGTGGCCCGGCACAACGGGCTTGGTTTTTTGCCCCTGGCCGACGAGCGCTACGACTTCGTGGTGCCCCAGGCCCGCCGCGACCGGCCCGCCGTCGTTGCCCTGCGCAAGCTGTTGGCCGAAGACCGCATCCGCCGCCGCCTCGCCGAGATGGGATTCGTGTTGAAGGAGGAAGCTGGAAGAAGGAAGGTGGAGTAGGGCGGGGTTCCAGGATGGCAAGAGCGTCTTCCCTTTCCTACTCCTCCTTCCTCCTTCCTCCTTCCTCC
>JBBDNX010000059.1:0-7985 GCA_040877345.1 Pirellulales bacterium | reverse complement strand
CAATGTCTGATCAACAGACATTTATGGTACCCGGAATTGGAAGGCCGGTGCACCCCCTCGATTTAAACAGCGCGGGCTGGATTTCCGTTCGTCCAGGCCTATGACGGCTGCGGTCCGGCGGGCCCGGTCTTGCGACGTTCCTGAATCTCGTCCAGGGTCTGGCCGAGCCGCTTTCGGCCGGCGGGTTTTGAAACTGCGGGCGAAGACGCCGCCGCCGGGCTGTCACTGGTCAAGAGCGGCTGCGGCTGCCGCAGCACGGCCAGCAACTGCGGGCTGATGTCGTCGCCTTCCACCGGGGCGCCGAGCTGTTCCACGGCGTCGGAAAAGCCCGACAGCACCGCCCGCTTCACGCTTTCGCGGATCCAACCGTAAACTCCCAGCTTGCTCATGCTCTCTCCCCTTTCTCGGGTATGCCAGCAGCCCGCCCGGCGCGCGCGGCCGCACACCGGTGCAACAAGGGGGCGATCTTATCCATTGCCGCGGACGGGCAAAAGACCAGTTCCGAACCACCCGCGACGACAGGCGCCTCCTACGGTAGTACAATAGGGAATCGGGCGGGATCCCACGGGCGAGTGATCCGGAAGCAGGAAGGAAGGGCAAGTATGAAAGCGGTCATGGCCGAGGTTCCACGGCGGATTCTCGAGTGGCGGCAACAGACTGGGGCCAACCAGTACGACGAGATCTGGGAGGGAGTGCTCCACATGCCGCCAGTCCCCAACCGGGAGCACCAGGATCTGGAGTACTGCTTGGAGAACTGGCTGCGCGACATCTGGGCCAAGCCGCTGGGCAATAAGGTGTACCACCAGATTAATATCGCTTCGCCAGGAGGGTGGCCGGACAAGAACTACCGCGTACCCGACCTGGTGCTGTTGACTCCGGACCGTTTCGGCATCGATCGCAACGAGTATTTCGAAGGCGGACCGGACGGAGTGGTCGAGATCCATAGCCCGCATGACGAGAGCTACGAAAAACTCGATTTCTATGCGGCCGTGGGGGTGCGGGAAGTGTGGATCATCGATCACGACAGCCGGCGGCCGGACTTGTTTCTTTGCGGCGAGGGAATGCACGCTCAGCACGTTCCGGCCTCGGATGGCTGGATCACCAGTTCGGCCACCGGGATCGAGCTGCAGCACGTCGCCGCCCAGCGCAAGCTCGCCCTGCGGATGGCCGGCCAGGAGGCAACCACGCAAGTGGTACCCGGGTAGCTGGCCGCCGTGGCCGCTCAGGGACTCTCGTGCAGGAGCTGAATCTCGCGCAGATGGTCGACCGAAGTCGCCGAAAGATAGCGATAGCACCAGGCGCCGCCGTTGGCTTCCAGCTCGTACAGGGCAATCTTGCCGCTGAGCGGGCGAGGCCGCCGGTCCTGCAGTCCCCCTATAAAGCGGCATAACCGCCGGCAGAGCGCGAGCGTGCCCCAGATCGGGTGGCGGCAGCGGGACCAGGGGCCAAGCTGTGAGCGGATCCGCTCATCGGGCGCGCTCCCCTCCATGATCGGCACCCCGACCATGGCCGCCCACTCGCAGGGCGGCTGCTCACTGACATGCTTGTGCCCGTCGAACGGCCCGGCGACAAACTCCACGGCGTACAGGAATTGCGGCCGCAACATGCCAAATCGCTCGTTCGTTGATGTTCCCGACGTGGCGAAGAACTAGGCCCGCAGGGAACCGGCTCCGGTGGCCTCGGCTGCGCCGCGCGGCAACTGTCTTGCTATCCGCAACAGGAGGGCGGCAAAAACTATGCCGGTAGCTCCCCGCGGGACGGCCAAAGAACCGTCCGATGCGCCCCGGCGCCGCCGAGGCGGGCTGGCACCGGATTTGCCCTGCCCCAGGAACGGTTCTTGGTTGGCTGACTAGATATCTAGATATAGGAGGCACTTTCATGCGAACGTTTCTCTCCGCCGGTTGCGGCGTCGTTGAGCTGGTGTCCAACTTCTGGGTTGCCGATAGCCTCCGGACGGTCGGCCTGCTGGAAGGCATCCTGCTTGGATCCTTTGTCCTGCTGCCTGCCGCCTGCTGTCTGGCCGGCTGCCTGTCAGTCGCGCCGGATGACGCCGACGACCTGGTCGTTCAGGAGTCAGAGCGACTGCGCGCCGGAGTCTCGATCTGAAGTGCCGCTTCTGCAGGCCTAACCCGCGGCGATGAAAATCAACAGCGCCATGACGACGCCGTTGTTGATGCCGTGGGCCACCATGGCGGCGATCAGGCTGCCACGCCACTCTCGGGCCAGCGTGAAAGCCAGCGCCAACGACATCAGGGCCGGCACGGCAAGCGGGCCTTGCGGGTGCACCACGGCGAAGACGAAGCTGACCAGCAGGCCGCTGGCCAGTATGCTGCCGATGAAGCCGAAGCGGGCGGTCGCCTCGCGCAGATGGCGATACAACACGCCCCGAAACATCGTCTCCTCGACCAGTGGCGCGATGACGCTGGCCAGCACCAGCAACTGCACGCGGCCCCACCACCCCGAGTGCAGCAGCACTTCCACGATTGGGTGGCTGGGCGCGTCGGCCGGGTCGAGGCCCGCGCCCGGAGCCACCACCGATTGTATCCACATCAACAGCAACGTCAGCAACAGGCCCACCACCATCATGGGGATAGCCATGGCGTAAGTGGCAAGACCTGCCACAGCTTCGACCAAGATGCCTCGGCCGCGCAACAACCCAACGTCCTGGCACACCAATTCCCAGGGCACGCCTCGCAGCACCGGCCAGGCCAGGGCGGAAAGGCTGACTAACATGGCCGTCGCCGGTGCCAGCAGCCCCACCCTATCGCCCAGGACGAACTGCGCCGCCACGCTCAGCATCAGGTACAAGAACATCCAGAGCGCGAATGTTTCGGCATAGACGGCGCCTCGTCCGGTCTGGTCTGCCACCGCGGCGCGCACCCAACCGCCGCAGAGCATGATGACCACGGCCACCAGGCCAACCAGACCGGCCAGACCCACCATCACGAAGGCCGTGAAACCGGCCAAAAAGACCACCAGGATCCGCTGAGCGGGAGCCAGCACTTGCTGGCGAGCGTCGCGATCGGGACCGGCCGCCGGCGCCAGTGCCAATTGGCCGAACCAGCCCAGCTCGTCGACCAGCAGTTGGCGATCGGCCGCATCGAGCGACAGCGCGTCCCACTTGCCGGCCTCGTAATCCCGGTAGAGCCGTTCCAGAGCCGCTCGAAGCCGGCCCAGATTCTTTCGTTGCGGATCGTCGGCCTGCTCCAGCCGGCGTTGGACCTCCTCGAGTTCCGCAAGCGCCTGGGCCGGTCCGATCAGCTCGCCGGCCAGCACGGCCAGCCGCAGCCGGTCGGATAACGACCCCTTCAGCAGCGTGGTAAGCTGCTCGTACAACTGCTTCCGCTGGTCAGGGGTGACCATTTGCCCCGCGCCGACCATGTATTTGAGCTGCTGCTCCAGAACGATCCGTTGAAGCTCGGCCGCCCCTTTCCCTCGATCGGGAACGAACGCTCGCACGACGAAAAGCATCGCCACCATGAGCGCCACGACCGACCAGGCCAGCCAGGGGTGCCCGGTTGGCGCTGGCGGCTCGAAGTCGAATGCTGCCGGAGGAGTTGCTGGCGTCATGCGATCTGCCCGACCTTCCGCACTTCAGCGCACCCCGCTCGGTCCGGGCGGACGTGACTTCGACTGGGCGGCCAGCTCCTCGTCGATCCAGGCCTCCAGCTCCTCCCAATCGACCGGCGGCAGGTTGCACAGGTCAGGCCGCAGGCTGGCCGCCTCACGGATGTAGACATGCTGTATCTCGCGAGGCGGCTTATCGGTGTTCCAGTGCAGCAGGATGCGGATGCAGCGCGGCAACGAGCCCGGGATCGTCATCTCGTGGGTACACAAGAGCGGCACCTCGAGCCAGCCGAGCTGCCGGGCTGCCAGGGCCGGGAATTCGGCGTTCAAGTCGGGGGTGGCGGTGAAAATGGCACTGGCCACGTCGCCCGGCTCGATGCCGTTCTGGCGGATCATCAGCGCCAGCAACTGCCGCGTGGCCTTGAGTATTTCGTCGCGGCTGTTGGTTTCGACCGTCGTTGCGCCGCGCACGCCACGGCAACGCATGGTTCGGCTCCTCGGTCTGGTCGCGGGCCGCCGACAAACTGAAAAAAACAAGGAACGCGGGCCGCGGCCCGGCAGCTCGTTACCGCGTTTCGGGTGTCGACGCCGATGCCTCGGTCTGGTTCCAATAGATCCTTACGTTCTGCGTCTGGCGGCCGACCGCCACGATATCGATTCGCCCGTCGCCGTCCAAGTCCGCGGCGGCCAGGTCCTCAATGGCGACGCCCCCGGCGTCCACCAGGTGGCGTTTCCAGTCGGCCGGCCCGGTGGTCCGCGGATCGTAGATCCGCAGGCCGCGGCGGTTGGCGTCGTCCTTGTCGTCGCGGACGCCGGCGATCAACTCCTGGTCACCGTCGCCATCCAGGTCGGCACACCACACGGCGTGTCCCCATTTGAGCTGCTCGTCGAGCACCGTGCGCCGCCAGAGCCCGCCGGCTCCTTGATCCGGGCGGGTATAGACCACCACCTGGAAGCCGTGCCAAGGCTCGATCGTGGCAATGTAGTCGCTGCCGTCGGCCAGCGTGCCATGGCGGATTTCGCTGGCGCCCCGGTCGGGCATCGTCTGCTGGTTGCCTTCGCCGATGAGCGTCCGCGACCACGTCCCGTCGGCCGCGCGATCGAGCAGGCTGACCCCCTCGTAGCTGGCCACCAGGATCTCCGTCGTACCGTCGCGGTCCAGATCGGCCGGCCAGAAGTTGTGGGCCACGTGCAGGTCCTCGTTGATCACCTCCGCCTGCCAGGGACCGACGCGCGGATCGTCGGGGATCTTGTAAGCCAGGATCCGCAGCGGCCGTTCGTTCCAGAGCGGCCGCGTCGTGCCCCGGCCCATCAACGGCACCACAATCAACTCGCTGCGGCCGTCGCCGTCGAGGTCGGCCCAGCGCATGCGGTGCACCGTCGGCTCCTCGCCGATGGGGTACACCTGCCAGGGCTCGCCGGCCGACCGGCCCCGCGACAGCCACTGGATCGTTCCGCCGGCGCGCGTATCGAGCGGCCCCCAATCGGCGCCCAGGGCAAAGTCGACCTTGCCGTCCTGGTCGACGTCGTAAGGCGCAAGGCACACGTTGTCCGGGCGCGTCTGGTCCTGGATCAGGGTATGGACCTGCCAGGACGGGTTCTCGTACCACAGCACGCGGTCCTTATCGACGACCACGATGTCCGGGCGCCGGTCTTCGTTCACGTCGACCAGTGCCACCGCATAGCCGATGCCCAAGCGGTCGGCAATCTGCTGGGTGCGAAAAGCGAGCTCGCCCGCCGGGGCCGACCCTGGCCAGGCCAGGAAAGCCACTGCCACGGCCGCCGCGATGCGCGGCCGCCAACGATCCGTTGGCCTGCGAGGCGGTTGCCGGCGGCTGGTCATATGGCCCATGTGAATCACCTGGTCGATCGCCCCCGTCGGCTAGCGGGCGCCGTCCTCGATGGCGTACAGCGCCTCGAAAGAGCGCAGATAGATCCGGCCGCCGGAGATGGCCGGCGACGCGGAGATCGACTCGCCCAGCTTGTTGGAAGCCAGGATCTCGAACTGGCGGCCGGCCTTGACCACGGTCACCACGCCGCCCCGGGCGGTCAGGTAGATCCTGCCGTCGGCATAGACGGGCGAGGCCCGGTAGCGGTCCGAGAAGGCCCGCTCCTGGTAGACCTCCTTGCCGGTGGCGGCCTCCATGCAAATCAGAATGCCGTTCTCGCGGCACAGGTATACCAGGCCGTCGTGCACCAGAGGGGAGGGAACGTCGGGCGTGTTTTCGCGACGGCGCCAGAGATGGCCGCTCTGGCCGTCCGAGATGTCGCCGCTGGCCTGGGGATCGAGTCCCAGCACCGGGCCGTTCTTGGCCGAAGGCACGACGATCAATCCGGGCACCGCCACGGGCGAGGCCACGAACCGCAGTGTCGGGTTGTAGTTGCCCCTGGGATTCATGCCGCCACAGCGCCAGATCTCGCTGCCGGTGTCCAGGTCGTGGGCCACGACGTAATCGGCCCCGTGCGTCAGCAGGTAGGCTTGCTTATCGTCGCGGTACAGCATCGGCGAGGCATAGGAGTGCTCGCACTCGGCATAAGCATCGCTCTTGCGGGAATGCTTCCAGATGCCCTCTCCCGTGGCCTTATCCAAGGCCGCCACCAGCGCATCGTTGCTGTGCAGCATTTGCAGATAGAGCCGGCCGCCGTCGAGGACCGGGGTCGAGGTCATTCCGAAGGCGATGTCGAAGTCGCCGTAGCGGTCCTGGACGTTGAGTTTCCACTTCTCCTTGCCGGCGAAGTCGTAGCACGCCAGGTCGCCGGTCCCCATGAAGGCCCAGACGTGCTCGCCGTCAGTCACGGGCGAAGGCGAGGCATAGTTGCCTTCGTCGCCGCGTACCCGCTCGTTGCCGCTGGCGAGCTTGCGCTCCCACAGCAGCTTGCCGTCGGTGCCAGCGCATAACAGCACGAGGTCCTGCTCTTTGGCGGACGTCAGGAAAATGTGGTCCTCCCACACCACGGGCGTTGAGCCGGCCGGTCCCGGCAGCGGCAGGCGCCAGGCCACGTTCTCGGTCTTGCTCCACGCGAACGGCAACCCGGTTTCACGGCTGATCCCGTCATTGCGCGGGCCGCGCCACTGGGGCCAGTTCTCGGCATGCGCCGCCCCGCCCGCCTGCAGCAAGGCCGCTGCCAGCGCGCAAAACCCAAGACGTCGGACGATCAACTTGACGTGCATCTCATGCTCCAGGGCTTCGTGTTCTGCAATGACCATGTCCGGCCGAATCGGTTGGTTTGCCGTCTCATGCCCCAACAGCCGGCAGGGCACGCGGTTCGACTCGCGCCGTGCCACCAATGTCGCCGAAGCCCGGCGGCTGGTCAAGCATCCGAGTCGAGTCTCTGCCTCAAGGCTCCTGCATCATCTGCTCGAGACGCTTCGCACTGAGAAAGAGCCGATTGGGATGGCCGGGAAGTTCTTCGAAATCCCAACGACGATAAAACGCCTTAGTGGCGTCATTCATGCAGTCGAGAATCACCGCGACGAAGGCGAAAGTCTTGCCTGCCTCGCAGCAGTCGCGTAGTGCCTGCGCCATGAGCAGCTCCCCCAAGCCTTGCCCTTGCCGGTCCATACTCACGCCCAGCCAGGCCAGCACGGCGGCTGGCAATTGGCGCCGCGGCAGATGTTTGATGACTTCGGCGGGTAGATCGCTGAAGTCCACCTGCGCCATTGCCAACGTGTAGTAACCGGCGATGCAGTCCGCCTCGTCCAGAAGTACCTTCGTAACCGATAGATGCTTGTCCTGCTGCTGAAGCGCTTTCGTGGCGAGCCAGTCGTCAACGATCGCCTCGCCGCAATGAAACTCACGGCGACGATGTCCGCGCCTGAGTGGTTCAAGCCGAAAGCCTCCGGGAAACCGGACGCCGTTCAAGACTCGCCTCTCATCAGCGAGCCCAGTCGCCGCTGTGCTTTCGTCAGCTCGGGGGGTGCACTCAAGGCCTTCCAAAATGCCAGTTGTTCTTCAGCGGTTAGAGCAATGGTATGCTCATCCGCCGCAAGAACCTCGCGCCGCGCCTGCGCGACCGTCACCAGTCGCACATAGTCGCTCAGACTGATGTGGCGCAGCTTCGCGGCCTGGGAGACGAAGGTCTTGCTTTCCTCGTCCAAACGAACGACGAGCGGACTAGCAGCGATCTCTTTCTTCGACCGACCAGGTGAACGCTTTGTCGCCATGGGATCCTCCACAAATAGTGTATAGCGCAATGCTATACAGTCAAGCCCAATGGCGTTTTTTACAAGAGCGAGTGAATCACTTCGCCGTCCGCGATCGGCATGGGGCGGTCGAGCTGGTCGTGGATGATTGTGGCGGGATCGAAACCCAGCAGGTGATAGACGGTGGCCATCACGTCGTCGGGCTTCTTGGGGTCGCTCAATGGGTAGGAGCCTGTCTTGTCCGAAGCGCCGACCAAGACGCCTCCCTGCACGC
>JBBDNX010000058.1:0-8008 GCA_040877345.1 Pirellulales bacterium | reverse complement strand
ACGCTGACGATGATGTCCGTCGGCGCCTTTCTGGCCGCGGTGATCCTTGTCGCCTGGCTGCCGGACCAGCGCGGCTTGCTGCTGTTGGCCTGCCTGTTGAGCCTGGCCGCGGGCCTGCCGACGCTGCCACCGGTGTTCGACCGCCTGGTGCGGTGGGGCGGCATGAGCCGTTTGACCGCCGTCGGCTCCGAAGGGCTGACACCCCTGGGTTATGGCACGCTCGGCGGCGGCTGGCTGTTGATCGGCTGCGGCTGGCTGCTGGCCGGCGGCAGCCTTTGGGCGGTGCTCAACGCGGCCGGATATACCCAGCCCGGCCGGGGCCTTGCCGAGCTGGCCATTTGCACCTCGGCCGCGGCGCTGGCCGTGGTGGCAGGTTTTGTTTCGCTGATCCCCGGCGGCCTCGTGGTGCGCGAGGCCGTGCTGCTGGGTCTTTTGGCGGCGCCCTTCGGACGTGCCGGGGCGCTCGTCGCGGCCGTGCTGGCGAGGCTGGTCTGGCTAGTGGCCGAGGTGCTGATTTCGGGTATTCTATATGTCGGCGGCCGCATCCACCGCCGGGACGTGGGGCCTCGCGACCAGCGCGGGTGCGGGCCTCGATCGGGCGCAACCTAGGACGCCGCATGCTTTCGACCGTGATTCCCGTCTTGAACGAGGCCGAGAGCCTGGAGACGCTCTATCGCGAGCTGGACGAGGTGGCCCGTGCCGAAGGGTACCGGCTGGACCTGATTTTCGTGGACGACGGCTCGACCGACGGCTCGTGGGCGATCATCGAGGGGCTGGCCGCCGCCGATGCCAGTGTCCGCGGCATCCGCTTCAGGCGGAACTTCGGCAAGGCGGCCGCCCTGAGCGCCGGCTTCCAGGCGGCCCGCGGCGAATTGATCATGACGCTCGACGCCGACTTGCAGGACGACCCCCGCGAGATCCCTCGCTTCCTGGCGGCCATGGAAGCCAAGCTGGACGTGGTCAGCGGCTGGAAAAAAATCCGGCACGACCCGTGGCACAAAGTTTTGCCGTCGCGTGTCTTCAACTGGCTGGTCAGCCAACTGACGGGCGTCCACCTGCACGATCACAACTGCGGCATGAAGTGCTACCGCCGCGAGATATTCCGCGAAGTGCGGCTCTACGGCGAGCTGCACCGCTTCGTGCCCGTGCTGGCGCACGCCCGCGGTTTCAAAGTCGGCGAGCTGGTCATCCGCCACCGGCCGCGCCGCTATGGCTACTCGAAGTACGGATTGCGGCGATTTGTCAAAGGCTTTTTGGATCTGCTCACGGTCAAGTTCCTGACCGGCTTCGGCCAGCGGCCGCAGCACATGCTGGGTGCGATCGGCTTGCTCAGCTTCCTGCTGGGGGCGGCGGGCTTGATTTACCTGGCGGTGCTGTGGAGCGTGTCGCGGCTGTCGGTCGAGATCCCCGACGTCGACCTGCACGAGCGCCCGCTGCTGCACTATTCGCTGGGCGCGCTGTTGCTGGGCGGGCAGCTCATGTCGATCGGCTTTCTGGCCGAGTTGATCATCGCCTATCACGGCCGCGATTCGGATACCTACTCGATCGCCCAGGAAACTCCGCCTCATCAGCAAACCGCGGCCCACCAGGAAGCAGGGCAAGCACGCCATGAACATTCCGCCTGACGATCCCCGCGGCCGGCTGCGCCGCACCGTCTACCTGTTGTTGATCACCGCCAGCACGGGCAGCATGCTGGGCCGCACCTTCGCCGTCAATTCGGTGGACCACGTGCGGCTGGAAAAGCACCTGAAGGACCAGGGGCGGAGCGACTGGCAAAAGCAGCGCCCGTTTCTCAGCGCCAACGACCGCAGCCGCTGGGCCACGGTGCGCGCCCTGGTCGAACACGGAACGTATTCGATCGACGAGATCGTGAGCCAGCCCAACTGGGACACGATCGACATGGTCAAGCACGACGGAAGTGGCCGCGAAGCGCCGGGGCCCAATGAAGGGCGGTTGTACTCCAGCAAACCACCGCTGATGGCGACGCTGATGGCCGGCCCTTACTGGTTGATCCACCGGCTGACGGGCGCCACGCTGGGCACGCACCCCTATGCGATCGGCCGGGGCTTGATCGTGCTCTTCAACATCGTGCCGATGATCGTCTACCTGTGGGTGGTGGCCCAGCTTATCGAACGGTTCGGCGACAGCGACTGGGGTCGGATGTACGCGATGACCGCGGCTGCCTTCGGCACGTTCTTGACCACCTTCGCCGTGGCAATCAACAACCATTTGCCCGCAGCCGTCTGCGCGGCCGTGGCACTGTATGCCGCCGCCAAGATCTGGTACGACGGCGAGCGGGACTGGTGGTGGTTCGCCCTGGCGGGCACGTTTTCCGCGCTCACGGCGACCTGCGAGCTGCCCGCCCTGGCTTTCTTCGTGGCCATGACCGTCGGATTGCTGCTCGTTTCACCGCAGGCGGCGATGCGAGCTTTCGTGCCGCCGGCCTTTGTGGTACTGGCCGCATCCATGGCGACCAACTACCTGGCCCACCACTCGATCGCCCCGCCCTACGTTCACCGCAGCAAGGGGGACAACTGGTACGATTACCAGTTCGTGCGCGACGGCAAGGTGCGCCAGAGCTACTGGTCGGACGTCAAAGGCCGCAGCCCGATCGACCAGGGTGAGAAGTCGCCCCAGACGTATGCCCTGCACGTCCTGGTGGGGCATCACGGCATCTTTTCGCTGACGCCGATCTGGCTGCTCAGCCTGGCCGGCGTGGTGATGATGTGCTGGCGCAGCCAGCCGAACCTGCGTGCCCTGGGACTGTTGGTGGGAGGCGTGTCCCTGGTTTGCCTGGCGTTTTACCTGGGGCCGTTCCACGACCGCAACTACGGCGGCATGAGCAGCGGCTTCCGCTGGATGTTCTGGTTTGCGCCGTTGTGGCTGGTGGGCATGCTCCCTGCGGTCGACAGGCTGTCCGAGCGGCCCTGGTGGCGGGGCCTCGCGATCGTCTTCTTGTGCCTGTCGGTCCTCTCGGCCAGCTATCCGACCTGGAATCCCTGGACGCACCCCTGGCTGCTCGATTTCCTGCTGCACATGGAGTGGGTCCGCCTCGGCGCCGGATAAGCGGAACGAGGTGCTTGGTACTTGGTGCTTGGTGCTTGGTAACTTGGTGCTTGGTAACTTGGTGCTTGGTACGTAACTTGGACCTTTGTTTTCGCGCGGCAGTCGAGTGCAAAGGACGAAGATCAAAATCTTAAGTCCAAAAGTCCTATTCCTCCTTCTGCCTTCCTCCTTCTGCCTTTTCCGGCGGCAGCCCCAGCCGCCTCCAGTCGTCGCTCAGCGGAGCCACCACCGATACATCCTGGCCGGTCGACGGATCGCGGAAAGCCAACTCGCGGCCGTGCAGCGCGATGGCGCGGAGCCGCTCGTCCTCGTGCGGTGTGCCGAACGCCGACGTGGCTCCATAGAAGACGTCGCCCAGGATCGGATGGCCCCGTGACGAGGCCTGGATCCGCACCTGGTGGGTGCGCCCCGTTTCGAGCACCACTTCCAGCCACACCCCCCAAGCGGCTTCGGCCAGCGTGCGGTAGTGCAGTATGGCCAGGCGGCCTTCGGGATGGTCCGCGGCGACGATCTCCGCCCGGGGATGACCATAGACCTTGCGGACGTGGTCGGTCCAGGTTCCCTCTGCTGGCTGCACCTGCCTCTCCAGGCAGGCCCAATAGACCTTGCGGACCTGGCGGCGTTCGAACTGGCGCGAGATCTTGCGGGCGGCGTTGGGGTGCGTAGCGAAGACCATGGCGCCCGACACCGGGCGGTCGAGCCTGTGCGGCACCGCCAGATAACCTGAATAGTCGGCCGACTCCTCTCGCAGCCAGGCCTTGATCCGCGCTTCCAGGCTCTCGATTCCCGGCGGCGCCTGCGTGGCCAGGCCGGCGGGCTTCAAGGCCGCCAGCACGCGTGGCGACCGGTAAAGCAGATCGAAGCCAGGTTCGAGCATCAGCGGCGGCCCTGTCGAAGCGCGGTCGATCGTTGGACCGCCGCCGGGCGGGGGATTAGAATCGGCCTGGACAATCCTGTTTTCCCGAAACCCAAAGTACGGAGAGTCACCATGCCGCGCCTCTTTGTTTTATCCGTCGCGTTCGTGCTCGCCTGCGGCCTGGCCGCCGCCGCCCGCTCGGATGAAAAGGACGACAAGCCGATCAAGCTGTTCAACGGGCGCAACCTGGACGGCTGGACCTTCCAGCCGGACAAGAGTGCGAAGACCGAAGACGTCTGGAGCGTGAACAAGGGCGTGCTGGTTTGCCAAGGCAAGCCGGCCGGGTACTTGCGGACCGAAGACGACTATACCAACTACGTGCTCAAGCTCCAGTGGCGGTTCGACCCGGACAAGGGCGCCGGCAACAGCGGCGTCTTGTTGCGGATGGTGGGCGAAGACAAGGTCTGGCCCAAGAGCGTCGAGGCCCAGTTGCACAGCGGCAACGCCGGCGACTTCTGGAACATCGACATGTTCGAGATGACCGTGGACGAGGACCGCACCGAGGGGCGGCGGACCAAGAAGCTCAGGGAGAGCAACGAGAAGCCGCTGGGCGAGTGGAACCAGTACGAGATCACCGTCGAGGGCGGCAGCGTGCGGCTGGTGGTCAACGGCGAACTGCAGAACGAGGCCACCGACTGCGAGGAGATCGCCGGCAAGATCTGCCTGCAGTCGGAGGGCTCGTACATCGAGTTCCGCAACATCGAGCTCACGCCGCTCGACTGATTCTTATCAAAGCTACACCGCGCCGGCGGCCGGGACGACGAACGGCGCGCGGTACTCGCGGGTGAGCATGGCGTCGGCCGGCGAGTTGTCGACGAACCGCTCGTTGGCGACGTCGAGAGTCAACGCCAGGCCGAACTGGATCGGCGTGGAGTCCAACGGCAGCCTGTTATCGGCCAGGTGCTGCGCGAATCGACCAAAATCAAGGGCCGCATGGTAGTAGCCCTGCAAGCGCGGCAACACCTCGGCCAGCGGGATCTGCGAGCCCAGGCGATAGGAGATATTGCCCAGGTGGCACAGCGCGCTGGACAAGTGGCCTTCCAGGATGTCGGCGTTCAGGTCCTCGACTTTGCGGCTGCGGACGGCGCCGAGGAAATTGCCAAAGTGGTCGCCGCCTCCCTGGAACTTCTCGACCATCTGCCCGTCCTTGTCGAAGGCCGCCCCGCCGTCGTAGCTGCTGAGCACCACGTAGCCTTCGGTCCCTTCGAAGATCACGCCCACCTTGGCGCCGTGCAGCGAGTCGGTCGGTAGGCCCCTCACCTCGAACACCAGCGACTTGTCGCCGTAGTCGTGGATGATGCACTGCGTGTTGGCGGTCTCGCCGGCGTCTTCATAGCCCAGCCGGCCGCCGTAGCTGACCACGCTGTTGGAGAGCGTATCGACCCCCAGGCCCCAACGGGCCAGGTCCATCTGGTGGATGCCCTGGTTGCCCAGGTCGCCGTTGCCGTAGTCCCAGACCCAGTGCCAGTCGTAGTGCAGTTGCGGGCGCGTGAGCGGCTTGATCGGCGCCGGGCCCGACCAGAGGTTGTAGTCGATGCTCGCCGGCACCTCGTACTGCCCCAGGGGACCGATCGACGGCCGGCTCTTGTAGCACAGCCCGCGGGCCACCTTGACCTGGCCGATCTTGCCGCCCCGCACGTACTCGATCGCCTCGATCGTGCCGGCCGTCGAGCGGCATTGCGTGCCGGTCTGGCAGATGCGGCTCAGCTTGCGGGCCACCTCGACCATGCGGCGGCCTTCGCTCACGTTGTGACTGACCGGTTTTTCGACGTAGACGTCCTTGCCCGCCTGCATGGCCCAGATGCTCACCAGCGCGTGCCAATGGTTGGGCGTGGCCGTGCTGACCACGTCGACCGATGAATCGTCGAACACCTCGCGCATGTCCTGGGTGAACTTGGGCCGGCGGCCTTGACGCGAGGCGGTCTCCTCGAGCCGCTTCATGCCCACTTCGCGGTCGGCGTCGCAGACCCAAATGACCTCGGTGTCCTGCCGGCTGGAGTAGGCCCCCAGGTGCCCGCCCCCTTGGCCGCGGACGCCGATCACGGCCACGCCGAGCCGCTCGTTGGGACTGGTGGACTGTGGCTCTTCCTCCGCCCGTGCCGTTGCGGCGGTCGAACCGGCCAAGGCGGCCGCGGTGGCGGCAAACATCGAGTCTTCGAGAAAACGGCGTCGGGAAAAGAGAGTCATTGGACTGGTACTCCCAAGGCAGGAAGGCAGGCGGATTCCAAGCCCCACGTCGGCTACCAGCCTAGCAGACAGGTCGCCTGCGGGCTAGCGCGGCCGACACCACGCTAGGCGCTGGCGATTGGAAACTGTGCCGTGCGGAATTCATGGCGGGCACTCAATCGTCGAGTGCCGAGCGGCTGGGACAGTCATACAGTCGCCGACCACATCGTAGCCCCTTGACGAAAACACTATCGTAAGATAGTATTCAGGAAAAGGGAAATGACGAAAGTAGCCAAGGAACTCTGCGTAACGTGCGGTGAGAGGCGGGACCTGCGCCGCGAGCGCCGGAAGGTGGAATACCAGGTCCGTGGAGAACCGGTCCAGGTCGTTCTGCCCGTCGTGGCTTGCCCGGTTTGCGGTGCTGGGGAAGTGGATGCGGCTTTTGTCCAGGACCCGGTGCAGATGGCCTATGACCTTTATCGCAAACGGCACGGTTTGCTGGCCGCCGACCGGATCAAGTCGATCCGGCAGCAATACAGGCTGAGCCAGAAGTCGTTCGCCGCTCTGCTGGGAATGAGCGAAGCCACGGTCAACCGCTACGAGGGGGGCGCACTTCAGGAAGCAACACACGACAACTTGATTCGCGCCTGCGAAAGCTCAGCCTTTGTGAGGGACCTTCTCTCCCGGCGCGGCGGCCACTTGTCCGATTGGCAGCGACGGCGCGTCGAAGGGATCCTCACCACCGCATAATCCAAGAGCGGCTTCGAACGTGCCGGTGCTTGAAGGCTTGCGGGCGTGTCCGGCCGCGCCGAAGGCGGATGAAGCAGTGCCAGCCTGGCGGGAAGCAGTGGCACGCTCCTCTTAGCCTAGCCGTACCGCTTGAGCCAGCGGTCGACGAGGCGAGGAGCGAGGCGGTTCAAGTAGACGAGCAGCTTGCCGCGAGGATTGGGGATGATCTCGTTGCTCCCGCGCCGCATGGCGCGCACCGTGGCGCGGGCCACGCGCGAGGCGGGGACGCCGGGCTGCTCAGGCCAGGGCATCTGGCCCTGCTTGTCGATCAGGTTCTCGGAAAAGTCGCTTTGCGTCGTGCCCGGACTGACCAGCAACAGGCCGATGCCGTGACGAGCCAACTCGGCCCGCAGCGACTCGCTCAGGCCCCGCACGGCGAACTTGCTGGCGCAGTACTCACTGGTCCGCGGGATGCCGCGATGGCCCAGGATCGACCCCACGTTGACCACCAGCGGCTGGCTCCCCTCTTTCAACAGCGGCAGGGCCGCGCGCGTCATCTCGGCCAGGGCGAAAAAATTCACCTCCATGATCCGCCGCAGACGCTCCGGGTCGGCGTCCTCGAAGCGGCCCCAGGCGCCGATGCCCGCGTTGTTGACCAGCACGTCGAGACCACCAAAGTGCGACGAGGCGGCCTCCAGCGCCAAGCGGCGGTCGTCCGGCTGGGTGACGTCGCCGGGGGCCACGACCACCTGGCTGCCGGCGGCCTTCAGCTCGCGGGCCAGGTCTTCAAGCTTGTCGCGGCGGCGCGCGTTGAGGATCAGCCGGGCGCCGTTTTGGGCCAGTTCCACCGCCAGGGCCCGTCCGATGCCGCTGGAGGCACCGGTGACGAGACAGCGGCTCTGGCGGATCGAGCGACGGCTCACGCCACTTCTTCAACTCCGGCCGGCGCCGGTCCGGTCGTGTCGCGCCCCGCAATCGAGCCGTTGCCCCCGAACGCATCCGCGTCACTCGGCAGGCCGTGCCAGACCTGGCCGTTCGTGCGGTGAGGGCGGACCGAAGTTCCGTCGGCGTCCACCTGCCGCGCGTGCTTCTGCGGCAGCCGGCAGGGGACAACCACACCCGAGTCGGTGA